>NZ_PTQZ01000310.1 GCF_002943415.1 Amnimonas aquatica
AGCTCGCGCTGCTGCACGACGGCCAGAGCGGCGAGGCCGAGTACCGGCACCTGCACCGGCTCTGCGAGCGCTACGCGGTGCTGCCGCCGCTGCCCGGCGCCTCCTGCCACATCCAGCATTTCGGCAGTTTCGAGCTGCGCTGGGAGCGCCACAGCGAGTTCTCCACCTACACCTTCATCCACGTCGACACGGCCGCGGCGCCGTTCTCGCGCACGGCGCTGTCGCTGCTGCCCGCCGAGTGGCTGGAGGCGTTGCCGGGCAAGGTCATCAGCGGCGTGCATGTCGAGCTTCACGACCTGCCCGGAGCGGCGCCGACGGCGGATGACGTGCGCCCGCATTTCGAGAACCAGCGCCTGATCAGCTCCTGGGTACTCGACCGCCACGCCCGCCTGTGGACCGCCTTCCGCCTGCACCAGGACGGCCTCGGCCGCATCCTGGTGCAGAGCCGCGACCTCAATGTCTGCCAGCTCGGCCGCCTGGTGCGCCGCCTGCTGGAGATCGAGACCTACCGCATGATGGTGCTGCTCACCTTCCCGGTGGCGCGCGCGCTGGCGCCCGAGCTGGGCGGCATGGACCGGCGCATGGCCGCCATCAACGCCGAAATCAATGCCATCCACGGGCTGGATGACGAGCGCCGCCTGCTCGATGACCTGTCGACGCTGGCGGCGCGCATCGAGCACCTGCGCTCGGAGACCAATGCCCGCTTCGCGGCCGCGCGCGCCTATCACGAGCTGGTGCTCGACCGCCTCGACGGCCTGCGCGAACAGGGCGAGTTCGGGCTGCAGACCTTCGAGGAGTTCCTGCTGCGCCGCCTGACGCCGGCCTTCCGCACCGGCGAGGCGGTGTCCGACCAGCTCGACAGCCTGGCGACGCGTATCGATCGCGCCAGCAAGCTGCTGCGCACCCGCGTCGACCTCACGCTGGAGGCGCAGAACCAGGACCTGTTGCAGTCCATGAACCGGCGCGGCCACCTGCAGCTGCAGCTGCAGCAGGCGGTCGAGGGCCTGTCGGTGGTGGCCATCACCTATTACCTCGTGGGGCTGGTCAAGCATGTCGCCGGCTCGCTCGCGGAGGTCGGCTGGATCTCGCATCCGGAGTGGGTCGCCGGGCTGTCGGTGCCGCTCTGCCTGTTCCTGGTCTGGCGCGGCGTGCGCCGGTTGCGCAAGGGGCTGGAGAAGCACGGCTGAGGCCTGCGAAGGCGGTGCTTTGCGCTGTCCGGGCCACGTGGTAAAACGTCGAGCAGCCCCGTCACAGTTTTATGCATCTATGCATCTACGGATGCTTGTCAGAGATGTATGGCTGTCATGTTCTTGTGGTTTTTCCTGAGGCATGAGGACAATGTCGCATGGGCATGCTGTGACATTAAGGATGATTTTCAACAGGGAGAGGTTGATGAGCGATATGAGTGAAGTTGCAGCTGTTGATTCCGTTGCCCGGCAAGAGCCTCAGGCCTTGCCTAGCGAGGTCTTTGTATTCACTGGCAGTGGCGGAGAGTACTTCCGCATATGGGCGGTAAACT
>NZ_PTQZ01000311.1 GCF_002943415.1 Amnimonas aquatica
CGCCATCGTGCTCACCGTGGTGGGCCTGCTGTCGGCGCTGCTGTCTTTCGGCAGCGAGCCCTGGCAGCCGACCATCGACAGCTTCGGGCCGGTGCTGGCGGGCTGGGTGGTGGCCAGCGCGGTGATCGGCTCGGCGGCGCGCTTCCTGATCCAGACCTATGCCCAGAGCCTGTCCGCGCACAGCCACGGCGTGGTGATCATGGTGGTGGAGCCGGTGTGGACGGCATTGCTGTCGGCGGCATGGTTCGGCGAGACCATGACCGGCATGCAGCTGGCCGGCTGCGGCCTGATCTTCGCGGCGCTGCTGATCAGCCGGGCGGCGGCGGTGGGCCAGCTGGTGCGCTCGGCGCTGCGTCAGGATGTGCCGTCCTGAAACGTGTGCTCCGGCCATGAAAAAGGCCCGGCAGCGGAGATGCTGCCGGGCCTTTTCCTGAGCTGGCCGTCGCCGCCCGATGGCGGCTCCGTGCATCAGCCCTTGGCGCGGGCCTTGAAGCTGGCGTCGCGGGTGTCGATCTCGATGCGTTCGCCGGTCTCGATGAAGGCGGCGACCTGGATCTCGAAGCCGTTGTTCAGCTTGGCGGTCTTCATGACCTTGCCGGAGGTGTCGCCACGGGCGGCCGGCTCGGTGTAGGCGACTTCACGCACGATGGTCGTCGGCAGTTCGACCGAGATGGCCTTGCCCTGGTAGAGCACCACGTCGCAGACATCGGTCATGCCGTCTTCGATGAAGTTGATGACGTCACCCAGGTTTTCCTGCTCGACTTCGTACTGTTCGAACTCTTCGTCCATGAACACGTACATCGGGTCGGCGAAGTAGGAGTAGGTGGCCTTCTTCTGCTCGAGCACGATCTGGTCGAACTTTTCATCGGCCTTGTAGACCGACTCCTGACCCTGGCCGGTCAGCAGGTTCTTCATCTTCATCTTGACGACAGCCGCGTTGCGGCCGGACTTGTTGTACTCGGTCTTGATCACGACCATCGGCTGGCCGCCGATGTCGATCACGTTGCCGGCGCGGAATTCCTGTGCGGTTTTCATCGTGAATGTTTCCGGGGTTAAGTCTTGACGGGCGGGGATTCTACCCGATTTGCGCGAAAACGCATCAGCCCCCCGATCTGGTGGTGATCCAGTGCGGGGGCTGATGGCGTTATGGTGCGTCTATTGCGCGAACAAGCCTTCCCAGGTGTCGCTGATGCGGATGCGGTCGATCAGCAGCGGCCTGAGCTGCTGGCTGGACTGGAAGCCCAGCTTGTAGAAGCGGTAGGCGGATCCGGTGGGGCTGCCGGTCACGCTGATACTGCTCTGTGGCGCGGCACTGTCGGAGGTGCCAGGGTTCACCCACACGTCGGCTTTGTTGTAAGTGGGGCTGTCGCCGGTCTTGCTCAGGCGTGCGACCAGCAGGTACGTGGTGTTGCTGGCAACCTTGCCGCCGAAGCGCTGGTTGTTGAAGTGGAACTGGTCAGTCTCCTCGCCATTGGTGTTGATGCCCAGGGTGCCCCAGGGGAGGACG
>NZ_PTQZ01000312.1 GCF_002943415.1 Amnimonas aquatica
CACGAAGCCGTGGCGGTGTTCGTGCGGCGCACGTCGGTGCAGTGCGGTGTGCCGGCGACCTGGGAGATCAGGCTGGCGCCGGGCTGGCTGGCCGAGCAGGCCCTGCTCTGGGACACGTTGCCGCATCTGGTGCGCAATGCCTTCAGTCATGGCCGCGAGCCGGCGGCGCATCGGCTCGCGCTGGGCAAGCCGGAGGCGCTGCGCCTGCGCATCCGCGCTCATGCCTCGCGCGCCGGGCTGCGCCTGCTGGTCGCCGACGATGGCGCCGGCGTCGCCGCCGCGCGCGCAGAGGCGGACCTGTGGGCGGGGCGCGGGCAGGGCGTGCCGGCGGTGAGGGCGGCGCTGACGGCGCGCGCCGGGTCCGGCGGGCGGGTGTCGCTGCGCTGGCGCGGGCGTGCCGGCCGGGGTGCGCTGGCACGCGCCTGCATATTCTTTTTCTGAATAAATTTATAAAAACATATTCTTTTTCAGAAATTGGAGACTCCCATAGCATCCATTTCGTCCGGTGCATCCGCACCCCATGAAATGGAGCATGACCATGTCGTCCAAGCGTCAGACGTTCAAGAAACTGGGCCTCGCGGCCGCCCTGGTGACCTCGGTGCTGACCGCCGGCACCGCCCTGGCCAAGGAAATCACCCTGCTCAACGTGTCGTACGACCCGACCCGCGAGCTCTACAGCGAATTCAACCCGGCCTTCGCCAAGTACTGGAAGCAGAAGACCGGTGACGACGTCACCATCCGCCAGTCGCACGGCGGTTCCGGCAAGCAGGCCCGCTCGGTCATCGACGGCCTGGAAGCCGATGTCGTCACGCTGGCGCTGGCCGGTGACGTCGATGCCCTGCACGACAACGGCAACCTGATCCCCAAGGACTGGCAGAAGCGCCTGAAGCACAACTCCGCTCCCTACACCTCGACCATCGTGTTCCTGGTGCGCAAGGGCAACCCGCACGGCGTCAAGGACTGGGACGACCTGGTGAAGCCGGGCGTGCAGGTCATCACCCCGAACCCGAAGACTTCCGGTGGCGCGCAGTGGAACTACCTGGCGGCCTGGGAATTCGCCAAGCGCAAGTACGGTGGCGATGCCAAGGCCAAGGAATTCGTGACCAAGCTGTACAAGAACGTGCCGGTGCTGGATTCCGGTGCCCGCGGCTCGACCACGACCTTCGTGCAGCGTGGCGTGGGTGATGTCTTCCTGTCCTGGGAAAACGAAGCCTTCCTGGCGCTGAAGGAATTCGGCAGTGACAAGTTCGAGATCGTGGTGCCGTCGCTGAGCATCCTCGCCGAACCGACCGTGACCGTGGTCGACAAGAACGTGAAGAAGCGTGGTACCGAAGGCGTGGCCAAGGCCTACCTGGAATACCTGTACAGCGCCGAAGGCCAGGACATCGCGGGCAAGAACTTCTACCGTCCGACCGATGCCAAGGCTGCCGCCAAGTACGCCGCGTCCTTCCCGAAGGTCGAGCTGTTCACCATCGACAAGGCTTTCGGTGGCTGGACCAAGGCCAA
>NZ_PTQZ01000313.1 GCF_002943415.1 Amnimonas aquatica
ATCCAGGCGCCGCACACGCTGCCAGCGCAGGTACGGCAGCACCACGCGGCTGCCGGCGTCGGCGCGCGGTCCCAGTGCCGGTCCGGTGTCGTAGAGCAGGTCGTGGTGCGCGGTCTGCACATGCACCGCCAGTCCCTGCCCGGCATCGAGCACGGTCAGGCGCAGCTGTCCGTGCGCCAGCGGCGGGTGCGGCCAGACCACCGCCAGCAGCGGCAGGACGGCCAGCGCACGCCCGGGCAGGGCACGCGGCATCAGCAGCAGGGCCAGCGCCAGTGCCAGCCACCACGGCGTGGCGCCGGGCAGGGAGAACTCGGCCCAGGCGCCGGGCAGGCCGGCCGCGAAGTGCAGCACGGCATCCAGCCCGGCCATGAGCCACACGGCCATGCGCCAGGCCATGTCGCCGGCGGGCGCGTGCAGCGGCTGCAGCAGCAGGCCGAGCATGGCCAGCGGCACGACCGCGAAAGTCACCCAGGGAATGGCGATCATGTTGACCGGCAGGCTGACCCAGGACAGGCGCGCGAACAGTGCCAGCGACAGCGGCATAAGCCCCCAGGTCGCCAGCCACTGCGCCCGCAGGGCGGCGCGCCAGCCGCCCTCCTCGCCCGGCGCGAGGCCGCCGGCCATGAGCAGGGCCACAGCCGCGAACGACAGCCAGAGACCGACGGCATGGATGGCCAGCGGATCGACCAGCAGCACCACCGCCAGCGCCAGCAGCAGGATCTGGCGCCCGGCGAGCTCGCCCGGCAGCCAGCGCATGAGCACGATCACGCCGAGCATGAGCAGGGTACGCTGCGTCGGCAGTTCCATGCCCGCCAGCGCGCCGTAGCCGGCGGCGGCCAGCCATCCGCCGAGACCGGCGATGCGGCCGGCCGGCTGCCACAGCGCCAGCCCGGGCACGCGCACCCAGCAGGCGCGCAGCAGCCAAGCCACCAGCCAGGCCACCATGGTGATGTGCACGCCCGAGATCGCCACCAAGTGCGTGATGCCGGTGCGGCTGTAGCGCTCCCAGGCCTCCGGGGAAATGCCGACGCGGTCGCCGGTGAGCAACGCCAGCACCGTGCCGGCGGCCTCGGGCCGATCCGGAAAACGGGCCAGCAGACGCTGGCGGATGCGCCAGCGCAGGTCATCGAGCGAATGCCCCGCCGGCGCCAGGCGTTCGCCGGACGCGGCCCAGCCGGTGGCGGCGACACCTTCCTGGTGCCACCAGCGTTCGGCATCGAAGCCGCCGGGATTCTGCGTGCCCTGCGGGCGCTTGAGACGAACCTGCAGGCGCCAGCGTTCGCCCGGGCGCAATGGCACGTCCTGACGCCAGCTCAGCTGCCAGCGGCCGGCCGCCGGCAGACAGTCCGGCTCCGACAGGGACTCGGGGCGGAAACGGAAGCGGACCCCCAACGGGTCCGCCGGCTCGGGCAAGCCCTCCACTACGCCCTCGGCCAGCAGCGTCACCCCTTCGCAAGCCGGCGGAATCCAGTCGCGCATCTGCTCGCGCG
>NZ_PTQZ01000314.1 GCF_002943415.1 Amnimonas aquatica
GAGCCCTTCTTCCGCATGCGCGAAGCCGAAGGCGCCGCGAATTCGGAAACGCACGTGGCGTTGATCGGCAAGGGAGAGGACGCTGATGGCCGCCTGCTGGGGCACTACCGCATCGGACTGGTGACCGGCCGCAAGCACCAGATCCGCGTGCACTTCGACGCGCTGGGCATGCCGCTGCTGAACGACCGCTTCTACCCGCGGGTGCGCAACGACGAACCGGATGACTTCGCTCGGCCGCTGCAGCTGCTGGCGCGCTCGCTGGCATTCACCGACCCGGTCACCGGCGAACCGCGCCGCTTCCGCAGCGAACGGCAGCTGGCTGCTGCCGCCTGCTGCCGGCCTGCGCCAGACACGGCCGGCAGCATGGACAACGCCGGCCCGCGCCCGTCATGAGCCAGGCCGGCGCTACAGGGATGCCGACCTGAGCGGGCCGGCAGCCGCGCCGGCCCGATGTCTCACTTCTGGATCCACTGCCCCTGCGGCGTCTGCACCCAGGTGCCCGAAGCGGCCTTGTCGATGACCTTCTGGCCGGTCAGCGTCGCCACCTGGTCGATGGTGATGCCGTTCTCCTTGGCGATCTTCTCGTAGGCCGCGCGGCGCTTGCCGTTGATGTCGGCCGCCAGCGCCACCGCTTCCGGCGTGGCCTTGACCACGCCGAGGTAGCCGTTGGGCTGCTCGCCGACCAGGCCCTGGCCCTTGGCGCCGTCGAGGTCGAGCGCGAACGCCATGGTGGTGCAGGATGCCAGCACGGCGGCGGCCAGCAGATGTTTCATGGTCTTCATGTCAGGTCCTCAGAACAGTCCGCTGTCATTGCTGAGCAGCTTCTCGATATCCTTTTCCACCCGCAGGCGGATCTCGTGATCGATCTTCACGTTGAGATTGATCGTGATCGGCTCCTTGGGAGCCTCCAGCGCGATGCGCGGCGTGCACGCCGGCAGCGTCAGCAGCGCGGCCAGCGCGACGGCCAGCCCCGCGCCGGTGGCGGGCAGTGCCCGGGTCTTGTCGAATGTCATCTTTCCCTCTGCTGGTTCTGGTAGCGATCCATGACGCGCTGCGATATCTCATCGCCTATGCGCAGGCTGCGCAAGAGCTCGAGCACGTTTTCCCGATGGGTGTAGTTGAGAACGACCGGCTGGCGTTTCGGTTGAAGGTTGTCGCCGCGGATGGTGATGGCGGCGTCCAGCCAGCCGTCGGCGCTCATGCCCAGCCCGGCGCGGAAGTCGTCGACGCGCAGGTTGCCCAGCGAGTCCAGGGCCAGCTGCACCGCCAGGTTGGACTTCGCCATCGCGGCCACACCGGGCGTGCTGTGCACCTGCAGCAGCAACGGGCCATCGTTGGCGAGGCGGCCGTCGCGCACCGCCAGCGTGCTCCGGCCGAGCTGCAGCGGCAGGCTGCCGCTGACGCGGCCGGCGAGGCTGACGGCGCGATCCTGCCCGCTCTGCAGCGCCGCCACCTGCGCCAGGTCGATGCCGCTGACCGTC
>NZ_PTQZ01000315.1 GCF_002943415.1 Amnimonas aquatica
GGGTGGCGCCGGCCTCAGCCTGCGCGCCGGCCAGGCGCTCTGCTACGGCCAGTCGCACAGCGACCTGCGCGGCGGCGGCGGGCTCGACAAGGGCTGGGAAGCCGGCACCGGTGCGCGTATCGGCTGCACCGGCGGCATCGCAGCGCTGTCGGCCTCACCGGGCCACGAGCCGCGCTGGCTGATCGAACAGCGCTCGCTCTACCGCCTGCCATCCTCGGCATGGGCCCATGAGCTGCGCACCGGCCTGCAGCTGCCCATGGGCGGCGAGCAGGCGCTGCGGCTGGAATTCCGCCGGGAATGGCGCGAAGACAGCCTGAGCGTCCTCAGCCTGGGCTGGCTGCGTTATTTCTGAATTCGCGCGTGATCGGCTACCATGCCTGCCTCGGCATGGCGGCCGCGCCGCCCTGCCCCTTTCCACTATCCAATGAAGGCCATGACATGCAAATCGCCCAGGACAGCGTCGCGCTCATCGAATACACCCTGACCAACGATGGCGGCGACATCATCGACAGCTCCGTCGGCGGCGAACCGCTGGCCTATCTGCACGGTCACCAGAACATCATCCCGGGCCTGGAGAAGGCGCTGCTGGGCAAGGTCGTCGGCGACAGCCTGAAGGTCAGCATCCCGGCCGCCGAAGGCTACGGCGAAGTCAACCCGGCGCTGGTGGAAGTGGTGCCGAAGCACCTGTTCTCCGGTGTCGAGCAGATCGAAGTCGGCATGCAGTTCCACGCCCAGACCGGCCAGGGCATGCAGGTCATCACCGTGACCGCGGTCGAAGGCGACAACATCACCGTCGACGGCAACCACCCGCTGGCCGGCCAGACCCTGAACTTCGACGTGACGGTGAAGGAAGTCCGCGCCGCCTCGCAGGAAGAGCTGGACCACGGTCACGTGCACGGCGCCGGTGGTCATCACCACTGAGGCAGCGCACGCTGATATGCACAAGGCCCGCGTTCGCGGGCCTTGTCGTTTCCGGACCATCCCTCGTCCGGCCCCCTCCCTCTTCCGGACGCAGCGCCCTTGGCCTCAGGCCAGCGAACGCATGACCTCGGCCGTGATCTCCAGCGAGCGCAGGCGCGCCGCCGGATCATGGAAGTGCCCGGTCACCATCAGTTCATCCGGCCGGTGATCAGCCAGGAAGCCCGCCAGCGACTCGCGGATGACCGCCGCCGAACCGACCATGGCGTATTTCAGCGACTGCGTGACCCAGGCGCGCTCCAGCGGCGTCCAGACCAGATCCATGTCGTGCACCGGCGGCGGCAGCTGGCCCGGCATGCCGCGATGCAGATTGACGAAGGCCTGCTGCTGGCTGCTGAACCACCAGGCGGCCTCGGCGTCACTGTCGGCGGCGAACACGTTCACGCACAGCATGACCCGCGGCTGCGCCAGGCTGGCGGAGGCACGGAACTGGCTGCGATAGATCTCCAGCGCCTGCACCATCTGCCCCGGTGCGAAATGCGCGGCGAAGGCGTAG
>NZ_PTQZ01000316.1 GCF_002943415.1 Amnimonas aquatica
CGGCCGTGCCGCCGACAGCATCGCCGCCGCCACCGACTGGCTGATCGCTGCTGCCGCCGGCAACCCGGACGAGGTCAACGCCGCTGCCGTGGATTTCCTGCACGCCTTCGGCCTGCTCGCCTATGCCCACATGTGGCTGCTCATGCTGCAGGCTTCGGCAGGCAAGGACGATGCCTTCCACGCCGACAAGTTCAAGGTCGGCGCGTTCTTCTTCGCCCGCCTGCTGCCCGAGCTGGACAGCCGCGTCGCTTCGCTGCGCGCCGGTGCCGACACCCTCATGGCGCTGTCCGAAGACAGCTTCTGAGGCCTTGCCGCGCGGCCGTTCACCGGCCGCCGGCAGACTGGAAAATGCCCCGCCTGTCGGGGCATTTTCTTTTACGAATCCATAACATGCATTGGTCGCAAGCTGCTCGACAGGGCCCGCGTGCTGTGCCAGCCTGACTTCAATGACCAGGACGGGAGTGCGGCATGGGGCGGATGACGGCGGTGATGAAGGCCCTGCCGGCCGGCAGGTTCTGGCCCGGCACGGTCCTGCTGCTTGCCCTGCTCGCCGGCCAGCCGGCACAGGCGGACAGGCAGCCCTGCATCGCGCGTGACGCCCGCGGCGACCTGCTGGGCTGGGCCGACTATCCGCACTGCCTGGTGGATTATCGCACCCAGTCCACGGTGCGCTGGCTGGATGACTGGTTCGGTCATCCCGATGTCGACGAGGAGGCGACAGCCGCCGTCCGCGCCATCACCGAGGTCGTGATCGACGACGAGGGCGAGCTGACGCCGGCCCTGCGCCTGCGTGCCCGCCTGCATCTGCCGGGCATCAGCAAGCGGCTGTCGCTGGTGTTCGAGGACGAGAGCCAGGATCGCAACCGCCTGCTCGGCCAGCGCTCGGTGAACGACTCGTCGCTGGCCCTGCGCTGGATGGCGCTGGGGCTGGAGCGTCTGCGGGTCGAGACCGACATCGGCGTGCGTTCGGGCCCGGACGTCTTCGTGCGTGCCCGCACCTCGCGCTCCTGGGCGCTGGCGACCGATGACCAGATACGGGTCAGCCAGATGCTGCGCTACGGCGTCGACGAGCGCTTGCGCTCGATCAGCGAGCTGGAGTACTCGCACGCGTTCAGCGATGTCATGGCCGGCACGCTGTTCTACCAGTTCGACTACCGGCAGGAAGACAGCGACCAGGGTTTCGACTGGGCGCGCGGCGGCGTGCTGTCGCGCGTGCTGGAGAGCGGCGCCACGCTGGCGGTGGGGGTCGCGGAGGAGGGTGTCACCCGGCCCTGGGAGACCACGCAGGTCGCGCTCTGGACACGCTACCGGCGCAGCTTCCTCCGCGACTGGCTGTTCTACGAGGTCGAGCCGCGGCTGAGCCAGACTCGTCAGCGCGACTGGGATGCGCTACCCTCGCTGACGCTGCGCCTCGAGGTCCACTTCGGACAGCACACGGCGCAGGCGGCGCGTGCCCGGGC
>NZ_PTQZ01000317.1 GCF_002943415.1 Amnimonas aquatica
CCACCGGCGCCGTGACATCGGTCTCCAGCAGGATGAAGCTGAGGTTGTCGCGACCGCCCGTGGCCAGCGCCTCCGCCACCAGCTCGCGCTGGGCCTGCTGAGGGTCTCGCGCCAGCCAGTGCGCGAGGCGGCGCTCGCCGACCTCGGCATGCAGACCGTCGCTGCACAGCAGATAGCGGTCGCCGTGCCGGACCTGCAGCAGCGCCATGTCCGGCAGCGGCTCGTCAGCACCGACGAGGCGCGTCAGATCATCCGCCCCTGCGCCGGCCGGCACCTCGGCACCGCGCGCCTCGCCGACATGGTCTTCGCTGAGCAGGTCCAGGCGGCCATCGCGCCAGCGATACAGGCGCACGTCGCCGACCCAGGCCAGCAGACCCCAGGTCTGCGTCAGGCGCAGCACTGCTACCGTGCAGCCGATGGTACGTACCGGCTGCAGCTGCGAGGCGAACTCGTGCAGTTGCTCGTGCACGGCGAGAATGACATCTTCGAGCTGGTCGGCGGCATCGGCCAGCGCCGGCGCCAGCTGGAGATGGTCGAGCGCGTGCGCGAGCGCGGCGCTGGCGACATTGCCGGCATCGATGCCGCCGAGGCCGTCGATGACCGCCCACAGACCGTCCTCGTCGCGCAGCACCAGCGCGTCCTCGTTGAGCGCCCGGCGACTGCCGATGTCGGTGGCGGACCAGCGTTGCCAGCGGACAGTCATCAGCGCACCCGGTACAGCGACCAGACGCCGGCGCACAGGCACAGCATGATCGGCAGCATGACCGCCAGCAGCGGCGGCCAGTGGAACAGCAGGCTGGCGTAGCCGAAGGCGTCCTGGCCGTAGCGGAAGACCAGGCCGACGAGCACGCCGGTGATGATGCGCAGGCCCAGGGTCACCGAGCGCAGCGGACCGAAGATGAAGGAGCAGGCGATCAGCACCATGGAGAACACCGCCAGCGGGCTGAGCAGCTTCTTCCAGAACTGCAGCTCGTAGCTGCCGGCATCCAGCGCCTCCTGCTGCAGGTAGGTGGCGTAGGCGCGCAGGTCGGCAAGCCGGAGCTGCGACGGCGAAGCCGCTGCCACCGACAGGAAGGACGGCGTCAGGCCGATCAGCCAGACCGCCTCCGGGCGGCTCTGGGTGGTCGCGGTGCCGTTGCTGGCGTAGACCGTTTCACGAATGTCCTTCAGCAGCCAGCGACCGCCCTGGTAGCTGCCGGTGGCGGCGTGCTGCGCCTGCACCAGGTCGCCCTGGTCGTTGCGCACGTAGCGGCTGACACCGATCAGTTCGCCGGCCGGCGTCACCAGCTGGATGTTGATGAGCTCGTTGCCCTCGCGCTGCCAGTAGCCGCTGATGCGGCCCGGCTCGTAGTCGCGCCCCAGCGCCTGCGCCTTCAGCGCCTCGGCGCGCTGCTCGGTGACCGGCACCACCAGCTCGCCCAGCCCGAGGCCGAGCACGATGACCAGCAGCGCGCCGC
>NZ_PTQZ01000318.1 GCF_002943415.1 Amnimonas aquatica
GCTGTGGTGCCAGCGCCTCGGTATTGCGCGTCTCGCCGCTGGTCAGCGCCACGTCCAGGTCGCTGGCCAGGCCGGCGCGGTGACGGCTGCGCGTCAGCGCCTCGGTGCGGCGCAGGCTGCCCAGGATATCCTCCAGCAGCAGCAGGCGCTCGCGCGCACCGCGCCAGATGAAGTACTGGCGCGCGATTTCGCCGCTCACCATCAGCCGGGCGCCGTCGATACCCGCCTCGGCCGCCAGCAGGTCACGCCCTGCCGCCCGCCGTGCCGCCCGCGCGGCGCCGAAGATGTCCAGCTCCCAGTTCAGGTCCAGCGCCAGCCGGCTGGCCTGGGTATCCGGCTCGCCGGCCTTGTAGGCGGCCGGCAGGCCGGAACGGCTGTCCGAACGCGACCCGGTCAGCGCCAGCGAAGGCCAGAGCTGCGACTGGCTGGCCCCCAGGCCGGCGCGCGCCTGCGCCACCCGTGCAACCGCCAGCCGAGCATCATGATTGCCGGCCAGCCCTTGCGCGATCAGGGCATCGAGCACCGGATCGGAGAACTGGCGCCACCACTCCCGGGCCAGCACCTCGCCCTCGTTCGCACCACCCTGCCAGGCTGGCGACAGTGTCAACGCCGGCTCGGGTGGCGGCGTCACGGCACAGCCCCCCAGCAAGGAGGCCGCCAGCACCATGCCCGGAGCACGTAGAATGAGAAAGGAATGGGTCCGCCTGACGCGGACAGCCCCGTAGCCGATCATGCTTTGACCATTAATTGGACCAAGTGGTACAGTTAATATTATTTCTTTACTGGACTGTCAAGTAATGAAAATCGACAAGGCACAGGCCTCGGCCGAGGTGCCGGCCCGCCCGAAACGCGGACGCCCGCGCGACCCGGAACGCCTGAAACGGGTCATCCTGACCGCTTCCTGCCAGTTCCTGGAGCAGGGATTCGAACGCACCAGCATGGAGTCGGTGGCGCAGGCGGCAGGCGTCTCCAAGATGACGCTGTACAACTACTTCGCCAGCAAGAACGCACTCATCGAGGCCTGTGTCGCCGCCCGTACCGACAGCATCTTCGAGGACTTCGGCGCTGACAGCCTGAGTCCGTCACGCCCGGAGGAGGCCCTGCGCCTGATCGCACGGCAGTTCCTCAAGCTCATGCGCTCGGACGACGTCATCCAGCTGCACCGCATGCTCCACGGCCTGGCCACGCTGCAGCCGGATGTCTGCCAGGGCTTCTTCAAGGCCGGGCCGACACGCATCGCCCAGCATGTCTGCCGCTATCTGGAATCGGCCATGGCCGCCGGCACCCTGCACATCGATGACGTGCCGCTCGCGGCCGACCAGTTGCTGGCGCTGATGCTGGGGCGCCCGCACCTGCATGCCACCCTGGGCCTGGGCAAGCCGGAGGCCGGACAGGATGAACACCTGGTCCGCGAAGGCGTGGCACTGTTCCTCGCGCGCTAC
>NZ_PTQZ01000319.1 GCF_002943415.1 Amnimonas aquatica
GGCTTCGCGCCGCTGCCCGAGGTGCCTGAGTCGGCCTATCTGGCCGCCGACGAGCCGGTCCGTGCCGACGAGGACGAGTACGACTTCCTTTCCGACAGCGAGGCGGAAGCCTTCCAGACCCGTCTGGATCTGGCCCAGGCCTACATCGACATGGGCGAGAGCGCCTCGGCCCGTGATCTGCTGGAGCTGGTCAGCCAGGGTGGCACCGGCGAGCAGCGCCGGCGTGCAGAAGCGCTGCTCCGGACCCTGGACGGGGCCTGAGCGCGACACGAACATCGGCGGCCGGACAAGCCGCCCGGCAGGAGTTTCCGGTGTCAGAGTCCAGGCGTTACGCCATCGGTATCGAGTTTGATGGCCGCGCCTTCCGGGGCTGGCAGACCCAGCAGCCGGGCGTCGTCAGCGTCCAGGAGACGCTGGAGCGCGCCATCTCGACGGTGGCTGCGCACCCGGTGATCGTGCATGCCGCCGGCCGCACCGATGCCGGCGTGCATGCCTCGGGCATGATCGCCCATTTCGACAGTCCGTCCGTGCGCAACGAGCGCAACTGGCTCATGGGCATCAACACGCTGCTGCCGGAGAGCATCGCGCTGCGCTGGATCACCCCGGTCAGCGACGGTTTCCATGCCCGCTTCAAGGCCGTGGCGCGGCGCTACCACTATGTCATCTACAACCATCCGCGCCGTTCCAGTCTGCTCGCCGGTCGCGCCACCTGGCATTACCATCCGCTCGATCTGGCACGCATGCAGGAAGCCGCGCGCGCGCTGGTCGGCGTGCACGATTTCAGCGCCTACCGCGCCGTGGCCTGCCAGTCCAACCGGCCGGTGCGCGATGTCCATTTCCTCGATCTGGCGCAGCGCGGCCCGCTGATCCGGCTCGATATCCAGGCCGACGGCTTCCTGCACCACATGGTGCGCAACATCGCCGGCGTGCTGATGGCGATCGGGCAGGGCAAGGCCGAGCCGTCGTGGGCGGCCGAGGTGCTGGCCAGCCGCGACCGCACCCTCGGCGGCGTCACCGCGGCGCCGGACGGCCTCTATTTCGTCAACGCGCTCTATCCGGAAGGCTTCGAGCTGCCGCGCGATCCGCCCGGACCGCTGTGGCTGGCCGGCTGGCCGGCCGATTTCGTCGGCTGAGCATATCCGGCCGGCGTCCTGCGACTTGGCAGGCGAGGGCGGAAACGGGTTTACTGCGTCATTGGAAGAACACCGCAATACAACAAGCAAGAGGCGATCATGATGCTGCGTAAATCCACTGCGTTCCCGCTGCTGCGGGTACTGTGCCTGTCCGCTGCCGGCCTGCTGCCGCTGCAGGCGGCGGCCATTTCCGTCAGCGACATGTCGGCCTGGTCGGCACCGGGCAAGCCGCTGCGCATGGACATCGTGATCGATGACCTGCTGGCCGCCCGCGCCGATGATGTGCAGGTGCGCATCGCCTCC
>NZ_PTQZ01000032.1 GCF_002943415.1 Amnimonas aquatica
CGGTGGCAAGATCGCCATCCAGCTGCTGCACGCCGGCCGTCAGGCCTGGAACCCGGAGATGGTGGCGCCGTCGGCGAAGAAGTCGCCTATCTATCCGTTCACGCCGCGCGAACTGACGCCGGAAGAGATCGACCAGGAGATCGGCAATTTCGCCAACGCCGCCGCCATGGCCAAGCGCGCCGGCTACGATGGCGTCGAGATCATGGGTTCCGAGGGCTACCTCATCAACCAGTTCCTCACCGAGCGCGGCAACGAGCGCGAGGACGAGTGGGGTGGCAGCTTCGCCAACCGCATGCGCTTCCCGGTCGAGCTGGTGCGCCGCATGCGCGCCGCCGTGGGGCCGGACTTCATCATTGTCTACCGTCTGTCCATGCTCGACCTGGTGCCGGACGGCCAGACCTTCGACGAGGTCATCCTGCTGGCCCGGGCGCTGGAGCAGGCGGGCGTGACCATCCTCAACACCGGCATTGGCTGGCACGAGGCGCAGATTCCCACCATCGCCACGCCGGTGCCGCGCGCGGCCTACACCTGGGTCACGCGCAAGGTGCGCGAAGCGGTGTCGATCCCGGTCGCAGCCTCCAACCGCATCAACATGCCCGATGATGCNGGCCGATCCGGACTGGGTCAACAAGACCGCCGAAGGCCGCGTGAAGGAAATCAACACCTGCATCGGCTGCAACCAGGCCTGCCTCGACAACACCTTCGCCATGCAGCTGTCGAGCTGCCTGGTGAACCCGCAGGCCAGCCACGAGACCGAGCTGGTGTACACGCCGGTGGCGCAGAAGAAGCGCATCGCCGTGGTCGGCGCCGGCCCGGCCGGCCTGTCGTTCTCGTCGGTGGCGGCCGAGCGCGGCCATGACGTGACCATCTTCGACGCGGCACCGGAGATCGGCGGCCAGTTCAATGTCGCCAAGCAGGTGCCGGGCAAGGGCGAGTTCTACGAAACCCTGCGCTACTTCGATGTCATGCTCGACAAGCACGGCGTGCAGCGTCAGCTCGGTCGCCGTGTCGGGCCCGAGGACCTGCGCGATTTCGACGAGGTGGTGCTGGCCACCGGCATCGTGCCGCGCGACCTGCCGCTGGAAGGCTTCCACCACCCGAAGGTGATGGGCTACCTGGACGTGCTGCGCGACAAGAAGCCGGTCGGCCGGCGCGTCGCCATCATCGGTGCCGGCGGCATCGGCATGGACACCGCCGAGTTCCTCAGCCATGACCACGACACCCCGGATGTCACCACCGACATCGACGCCTTCTGCCGCTTCTGGGGTATCGACCAGACCCTGACCGCGCGCGGCGGCATCGCCGGCGTGGAGCCGGAGAGCATGCCCAGCGCACGCGAGATCTACCTGCTGCAGCGCAAGGCGAAGAAGATCATCGGCCCGGGCAAGACCACCGGCTGGATCCATCGCGCCACGCTCATGGCCAAGGGCGTGCACCTGATGCCGGGCGTGCAGTACGAGAAGATCGACGACGCCGGCCTGCACATCCGCCTCGCCGATGGCTCGCTGAAGCTGCTCGAGGTCGACAACGTGATCATCTGCGCCGGCCAGGAGCCGCAGCGCGAGCTGCAGGCCGGCCTGCAGGCGCTGGGCAAGGAGCCGCACCTGATCGGTGGCGCCGATGTCGCCGCCGAGCTCGACGCCAAGCGCGCCATCAACCAGGGCGCGCGCCTGGCGGCAGCGATCTGAGGCCGCGCTGATGCGCCGGCGCCGGGCCAGACGGTCGCGGCGCCGGTGTGCCTGACAAGCCGCCCGGAGCCACGTGCCCCGGGCGGCTTTTTCATGCCGGCACGGGTGCCGCATGGCCCGGCCGGAGACCCCCGGAGACAAGCCCCCATGCCGCGCAATGCCTTTCCGGGGCGGCGCGCAGGCGCTAGACTTCCGTGATCATCACGCAGATGACCCGCCATGGAACTGTTTCGCAACATCGGCCTCATGGGCCGTCCCGGCAACACCGCCGTCGCCGACACCCTCAATGATGTGCAGCGCTACCTCGAAAGCCAGGGCCGGCGTGTCATCCACGAAGAAGACACCGCCGCGCTGGTCGGCCGTACTGACCTGCAGGTGTGTTCGCGGCAGAACCTGGGCGAGGCCTGCGACCTGGTGATCGTGGTCGGCGGCGACGGCTCGCTGCTGCACGCCGGCCGTTCGCTGGCGCGCTCGCGCACGCCGGTGCTGGGCATCAACCGCGGCCGCCTGGGCTTCCTCACCGACGTCGCGCCGTCCGAGATCGAGGCCAAGGTCGGCGCCGTGCTGCGCGGCGACTACGTCGAAGACCAGCGCTTCCTGCTCAGCGTCGAGGTGCGGCGCGAGGAGGGCGTGGACGGCGAAATGCTGGCGCTCAACGATGTCATCCTGCACACCGGCACCACGGTGCACATGATCGAGTTCGAGCTCTACATCGAGGGCCAGTTCGTCTACCGCCTGCGTTCGGACGGCCTGATCGTGTGCACGCCGACCGGCTCGACCGCCTACGCGCTGTCCGGCGGCGGGCCCATCCTGCATCCGCGCCTGGATGCCATCGGCCTGGTGCCCATGCACCCGCACACGCTGAGCAGCCGCCCGATCGTGGTCAGCGGCGACAGCGAGATCAAGATCCAGGTGCTCTCGGACATTCCGCCGCGCGTCAGCGCTGACGGCCAGCCCGGCCAGATGCTGGAGGCCGGCGACTGGGTCTATGTGCGCAAGCACCCGTTCAAGCTGCGCCTGCTGCATCCGCCGGGCAACGATTTCTACGAGGCCTGCCGCACCAAGCTGGGCTGGAGCAGCCACCAGCGCCAGGAATACTGAGCGCGGCCACACCGGAGACACCGAACATGAACGAAGCCGTGCTCGCACGCATGCTGCAAGTGCTCACTCCCGACATCGTGGCCAGCCTGCGCCGCGCCGTGGAGCTGGGCAAATGGCCGGATGGCCGCCGCCTGACCCGCGAGCAGGTCGAGACCTGCCTGCAGGCGGTGATCGCCTGGGAGACCAAACACCTGCCGGAACAGGAACGCAGCGGCTACATCGAGAAGGAAGAAAAGGAAGGCGAGGTCTGCGACGACCCGGCGGTGGTCGCGGAGCAGCAGGTGAAGTTCCTGCACTGACCGGGTTGCCACCGCCGTCACCGTGCCCTGCGGAAAACACGCCGTGAATACATCCCTGTAGGCTCGCGCACGCCATCCCTGGCGTGCGACGGTTTTCCGCAGGGCACGGGGGCGGCGGTGACGGCGATCAGTGCCGGCATTCACGATGGCGTCCGGTCTGCTGACGAGGTGCCGTGATTGCAGTCGAGCTGGTGGATGAGCGCGCCGAAAAACCGTCATGCGCCAGGGATGGCGCATGCGAGCCCCCAGGGAGGGGTTCACGGCGTGTTTTTCGGCGCGCTCATCCACCAGCCGGAGTTATCAACGGTCGCCATGTCGCCACTCACCAGCGATACTTGTTCCAGTTGTCCGGGTTGGCCCAGAAGCGCGGATTGAGCCAGTCCGGCACCGCCTTGTAGGTGCGGATGTCGTAGCTCCAGGCCTCGTACAGCGTGCCGTCCTGCTCGAAGCGGGCCTGGCGCTGCAGGGCGAGGGCGAGCAGGGTGTCATCCTGCCAGCCCCAGGTGGTGACCGGCACGAAGGCCAGCAGCTGGCGCGCGTGCAGGTCGCGCAGCGCCGACAGCAGGTGCAGGGCGTCACGCGGGGCCAGCGTCGGCGGCAGCAGGGTCACGGCCAGCGCGTGGCGCTGCTGCCAGGGCTCGGCCAGCAGCGCGGCCGGTGTGCGCCAGTGCCAGTCGGCGCCGGTGGGCAGGGCATCGGCGGGCGCGTCGGCGATCCAGAGCGCGGAGGCGCCGGCGGGCAGGGCGGACACGGCGTCGCCGAGCAGGTGCCGGCCGGCGCCGGAGAGGTCGAGGGGAGCGGTCATTTGACGATACAGGTGGAAGCAAGCATGCGCGGTACTGTAAGGAAAATGCAGTGTGAACGGAATGGCGGCATCGCCTCCGGGGCATCTGAGCCTGCGTCCGGACCGGCCACGGCCGGGGGCCTGCACATGAGCGAAGCGGACGGCCCGCTGGCGTATTTCCTGCCGCTGGATGACCAGCTGCTGCCCATGAACGGCCTCATCGGCCGGCAGATCGAGATCCGCGCCAGCGAGCGCATCACCTGTGTCGGCTGCGGCAAGTCCAGCAACAAGTCGTTCAACCAGGGCTACTGCTACCGCTGCTTCATCACGCTGGCGGCCTGCGACCTGTGCATCATGAAGCCGGAGACCTGCCACCACCATCTGGGCACCTGCCGCGAGCCGGCCTGGGGCGATGCCCACTGCATGATTCCGCACGTGGTCTATCTCGCCAACTCGACCGGGGTCAAGGTCGGCATCACCCGCGAGACGCAGATTCCGACGCGCTGGATCGACCAGGGCGCGGGCCAGGCGCTGCCGGTCTTCCGTGTCGCGACCCGGCGCCTCTCCGGGCTGATCGAAACCGTGCTGGCGCAGCAGGTGACCGACAAGACCAAGTGGCAGGCGCTGGTGAAGGGCGAGTATGCACCGGTGGATCTGGTCGCCGAACGCGACCGCTTGCTGGCGCTGTGCGCGGACGGGCTGGCCGCCATCGAGGCCGAGTTCCCGGGCCAGGTCGAGCGTCTGGATGCCGTGCCGGTGACGCTGAGCTACCCGGTCGAGACCTACGCCGCCAAGGCGAAATCGTTCAGCCCCGAGAAGGAGCCGGCGCGCGGCCGCCTGACCGGCATCAAGGGCCAGTACCTGCTGTTCGACACGGGCGTGCTCAACGTCCGCAAATTCACCGGATACCAGTGGGAAGTCACCGTCTTATGAAAACCGATCTGCCCGTGGCCGGCCGCAAGGTCTATCTCAAGGACTACACCGTCCCCAACTTTCGCGTGCTCGCCACCGAGCTCACCGTGGAGTTGCTGGCCGACTGCGCCGAGGTTGGCGCGCGCCTCACTTTTTCGCGCCACCCCGAGGCCCCGGCGGATGCGCCGCTGGTGCTGTCCGGCGCCGGCCTCGAACTGCTGTCGTTGGCCTGGAACGGCCGCGCGCTGGCGGATGGCGAGTGGCACTGGGCCGACGAGCAGTGGGTGTTCCCCGGCGCCGGCGACGAGGGCGTGCTGGAAACGCGCGTGCGCATCCGTCCGGATGCCAACCTTGCGCTGGAGGGCCTGTACCGTTCGCACGGCCTGTACTGCACCCAGTGCGAGGCCGAGGGTTTCCGCAAGATCACGCTCTACCCGGACCGGCCGGACGTGCTGGCGCCGTTCCGCGTCACCGTGATCGGCGACAAGGCATCGTGCCCGGTGCTGCTGGCCAACGGTAATTGCGTGGCGCGCGGCGACCTCGAGGGTGGCCGGCACTTCGCCACCTGGGAGGATCCGCACCCCAAGCCCAGCTACCTGTTCGCGCTGGTCGCCGGCGACCTGGCCTGCCTGGAGGACCGCTTCGTCACCGCATCAGGCCGCGAGGTGGTGCTGCAGATCTTCACCGCACCGGAAGACCAGGATAAATGCCGCCACGCCATGGACTCGCTCAAGGCCTCCATGCGCTGGGACGAAGAGAAATACGGCTGCGAGTACGACCTCGACATCTACATGATCGTGGCGGTGTCGCACTTCAACATGGGCGCCATGGAGAACAAGGGCCTCAACGTCTTCAACACCAGCTGCGTGCTCGCGCACCCGGCGACCACCACCGATGCCGGCTTCCAGCGCGTCGAGTCGGTGGTGGCGCACGAGTATTTCCACAACTGGAGCGGCAACCGCGTGACCTGCCGCGACTGGTTCCAGCTCTGTTTGAAAGAGGGCTTCACGGTCTTCCGCGACCAGCAGTTCTCCGCCGACCAGCTCTCCGCCGCCGTGCAGCGCCTGGAGGATGTCGCCTTCCTGCGCACCCACCAGTTCGCCGAGGATGCCGGCCCGCTGGCGCATCCGGTGCGTCCGGAATCCTTCGTCGAGATCAACAATTTCTACACGCTCACGGTCTACGAGAAGGGCGCCGAGATCGCGCGCATGCTGCACACGGTGCTGGGCGCCGAAGGCTTCCGCCGCGGCACCGACCGGTATTTCGCCGACAACGACGGCCGCGCCGCCACCGTCGAGGATTTCCTGGATGCGCTTGGCGCTGCCAACGACCGTGACCTCGTCGACTGGACGCCGCGCTGGCTGCGCTGGTACCGCCAGCCGGGCACGCCGACCGTGCGTGCGCAGGTTGACTGGCGCGCCGATCGCCGCGAGCTGGTGCTGACACTGAGCCAGTCGCAGCCGGCGCTGGCCGGACATCCGCAGCCCGAGCCGCTGCCGGTCCCGGTGCGCGTGGGCCTGGTCGGCGCCGAGGGCGAGCTGACCGCCAGACTGGCCGCCAGACAGGAGGGAACGCCGGATGGCACGAACGAGGCTACTGGCCGTGACTTCCTGCTGCTGCTGAGCGAGCGCGAGCAGCAGTGGACCTTCAGCGAGGTCGCCGTTGCCGCCGGGGATGTGCCGGTGCTGTCGCTGTTCCGCGACTTCAGCGCGCCGGTGAACATCGACTACGCCTGCGATGATGCAGACCTGGCGCGGCTGGTGCGCCACGACGGCAACGGCTTCAACCGCTGGGCGGCGGCGCAGACGCTGGCCACGCGCGAGATACTGGCGCGCTACGCGGCGCTGGCCGCCGGGGCGGGTGAGGGTGGCCCGGCTGCGGATGCCGATCCGGCGCCCGGCGTGCTGGCCGATGCCCTCGCCGGCATCTGGCCGGCGCTGGCGGACAGCGATCCGGCACTGGCGGTGAAGTTGCTGGAGCTGCCCAGCCTCGGCTACCTCGCCGAGCAGGTGGATGTCTACGATCCGCCGCGCCTGCATGCCGCTCGCGAGGCCGTGCTCGCCGCCGTGCTGCAGCCGCTGCTGGCGACGCTGCGCGACATCCTGGCGCGTGGCGACATGCTGCGCCCCTATCATTACGCCGCTGATGACATCGCCGCGCGCGCGCTCGCCCGCACGGCGCTCGACGGCCTGGCGCTGCTGGCGCCGGATGAAGCTGCCGGCATTGCCGCCGAATGGCTGGCGACGTCACCGCACATGACCGCCGAACAGTCGGCGCTGACCCTGCTGGTGCATCACCGGCTCGCCGGCGCCGATGCGGCGCTGCAGCGCTTCCACCAGCGCTGGCGCCACGAGGCGCTGGTGCTGGACCAGTGGTTCGCCACCCAGGCATCGCGCCCGGCGGCGGATGCCGTCGAGGCCGCGCAGGCGCTGCTGGCCCACCCGGATTTCGATGCCACCGTGCCCAACCGCGTGCGCGCGGTGCTGACCCAGCTCGGCATGAACAATCCGGTGGCCTTCCACCGCGCCGATGGCTCCGGCTACGCGCTGCTGGCCGCGCAGATCCGCGAGATCGATGCCCGCAATCCGCAGCTGGCCTCGCGCCTGTCCGGCGTGTTCGGCATCTGGCGCAAGCTCGACGCCGCCCGCCAGACGCTGGTCCGCGGACACCTGGACGCACTGCTGGCCGGCACGCTGTCGCCGGACGTGCGCGAGACGCTGTCGCGGATACGCGGGGAAGGGTGAGGGCAGGGCACGCGACTGGCGGGGAATCACTGCATGCCGACGCAGTGATTCCCCGCTACGGCGTCCGTTGCCTGCCGGCTCGCGTATAATCGCCGGCCTGTCCCCCCGACGAGACCCTGTCCATGTGGTACCCCCTGGCGCGCGCCGCGCTGTTCCGGCTGGATCCGGAAACCGCCCATCACTTCACCCTCAACAGCCTGGCGCTGGCCGAAAAGGCGGGCCTGCTCGGGGTGCTGCCCGCGGTGCCGGAGCAGCCGGTGGAGCTGCTGGGGCTGACCTTCCGCAACCCGGTCGGCCTGTCCGCCGGGCTGGACAAGAACGGCGACTACATCGACGCGCTGGCGGCGCTGGGCTTCGGTTTCATCGAGATCGGCACGGTCACGCCGCGCGCGCAGCCGGGCAATCCCAAGCCGCGCATGTTCCGCCTGCCGCAGGCTGGCGCGGTCATCAACCGTCTCGGTTTCAACAACAACGGCGTCGATGCGCTGGTGCGCAACGTCGAGCGCGCGCGCTACGACGGCATCCTCGGCATCAACATCGGCAAGAATTTCGACACCCCGGTCGAGCGCGCGGAAGATGACTACCTGCACTGCCTGGACAAGGTCTACGCCCACGCCGACTACATCACGGTCAACATTTCCTCGCCCAACACCCAGGGCCTGCGCAGCCTGCAGGGCGAGGAGGCGCTGACGCGCCTGCTGTCGGCGCTGAAGGAGCGCCAGGCGCAGCTGTCCGGCGAGCACGGCCGCTATGTGCCGCTGCTGGTGAAGATCGCGCCCGATCTGTCTCTGGCCGAGGTCGAGGGCATGGCGGCGGTGTTCCGCACGCAGGAGATCGACGGTGTCATCGCCACCAACACCACCATCAGCCGCGATGCCGTGTCGGCGCTGCCGCACGGCCTCGAGGCCGGCGGCCTGAGCGGGCGCCCGGTGCGCGCGTCGTCCACGCGCGTGCTGCGCGAGCTGAACGCGGCGCTCGATGGCGCGCTGCCGCTGATCGGCGTCGGCGGCATCGACAGCGCCGAGGCGGCGGCGGAGAAGGTCCGTGCCGGCGCGTCGCTGGTGCAGGTCTACACCGGGTTCATCTACCAGGGGCCGGGGCTGATCGCCGAGGCCGCGCGCGGCATCAGCGAGGCGCGTGCCGCGCTAGCTCAGGCCGGCGCAGCGGGACAGCAGACCGCTGCCGGCGTGGCCGGCACGCCGGGAGCCGCATCTTGAGCCAGGCAGCCACGGGCAACGGCGACGCCCAGCTGCGCGAATGGATCATCACCGGTGCCGACGGCCTCGACGACCTGCTGGTGGACGAGCTGGTCGCGCTCGGCGCCAGCCGTCCGCGACGCATGAAGGGTGCGGTGTCGGTGCACGGCGACCTCGCCGCCGGTTACCGTTTCTGCCTGTGGTCGCGCTTGGCTTCGCGCGTGCTCATGCCGCTCTTCAGTGTGCCCTCCGGCGATCCCGACAAGCTGTTCCAGACCGCGTTGAAGTATCCGTGGGAGAACGTGCTGCAGCCGGATGCCAGCTTCGCCATCCGCGCCGCTGCCGCCAAGGGCGTGGCCACGCACACGCGCTTCGCCGCGCTGCGCCTGAAGGACGGCATTGTCGACCGCTACCGCCAGCGCACCGGCGATCGCCCGTCGGTCGATGCCGATGACCCCGATGTCAGCTTCCACGTCTTCGTCGAGGAAGAGAACATCTCCGTCACCCTCGATTTCTCCGGCGACAGCCTGCACAAGCGCGGCTACCGCGTGGCGCAGACCGATGCGCCGCTGAAGGAGAACCTGGCCGCCGCCATGCTCATGCAGGCCGGCTGGCCGGCGCGCGGCAGCGGCCGCCTGTTCGATCCGCTCTGCGGCTCCGGCACGGTGCTGATCGAGGCCGCGCTGATGTACGCCGACGCTGCGCCCGGCCTGGCGCGCATCCGCTTCGGCTTTGAGGGTTGGGCTGGCCACCAGACCGTGCTCTGGCGCGAACTGCGCGATGACGCCGTGGCGCGCCGCCTCGCCGGCCTGCGCAAGTCCGTGCCGCAGCTGGTCGGTTTCGATGCCGACCGGCGCGCGCTCGCCTGCGCCCGCCGCAATGCCCAGTCCGCCGGCGTCGCCGGCTGGATCACTTTCGACGAGCAGAGCGTCGCTGACTGGCGGCTGCCACCCGAGTGGGCCGATGCGGGCAGCGTGCCGGTCGCCACGGACGCAGCGGGTGATGCCGCACCGGCAGGGCAGGTGCCCGGTCTGGTCGCCACCAACCCGCCCTACGGCGAGCGCCTGGGCGAAGAGAACAACATCCGCTACCTGTACCGCGCCATCGGTCGCAAGCTGCGCGAGCAGCTGCCGGGCTGGGATGCCGTGGTGCTGGCCGCTGACATCCAGCATGCCGATGCCCTCGGTCTCGAGCACAAGGCCACGCTGCGGCTGTTCAACGGCGCGCTGCCGATCTTCGCCCGCCACGGCGGCATCCTGCCGGCCGAGCCGGAGTTGCCGCTGCAGTTCAACGGCACGCTGGAGGACATTCCGCCCGAGGGCATGGACCTGGCCAACCGCCTGGTGAAGAACCTGAAGGCGTTCCTGAAGGAAGCCGCGCGCGAGGACGTGCGCTGCTTCCGCCTCTACGATGCCGACCTGCCCGAGTTCAATGTCGCCATCGACGTCTACGACGGCCGCCTGCATGTGCAGGAGTACGCGCCGCCGAAGTCGGTCGATCCCGAGAAGGCCGTCGCGCGCTTCAAGCTCGCGCTGCTGGTCATCCGCAAGGTGCTGGGACTGCATCGCGACAAGGTCTTCCTCAAGGTGCGCGAGCGCCAGAGCGGCAAGCAGCAGTACGAGAAGCAGGGCAAGGGCGGCAAGTTCTTCGAGGTGCGCGAGGGCAGGGCGCGGCTGCTGGTCAACCTCACCGACTACCTCGACACCGGCCTGTTCCTGGACCACCGGCCCATGCGCCTGCGCCTGGCCGCCGAGGCGCGCGATACGCACTTCCTCAACCTGTTCGCCTACACCGGCACCGCCAGCGTGCATGCCGCGCTGGGCGTCGCCGCTGACGAGGCCGATGACGGGCGTGGCGTGGCGGCGCCGGATACCGGTGCGCTGACCACGACCACGGTCGACATGTCGGCCACCTATCTCGCCTGGGCCGACCGCAACCTGGCGCTCAACGGCCTGCCCGAGGAGCGGCACCGGCTGATCCAGGCCGATGTCATGGCCTGGCTGCAGGACGAGCAGGACGACTACGACCTGATCTTCGTCGACCCGCCGACCTTCTCCAACTCCAAGCGCATGGACGATGTCTTCGACGTGCAGCGCGACCATGTCCGCCTGCTGCGGCTGGCCATGGCGCGCCTGACGCCGGACGGCACGCTGTACTTCTCCAACAACTTCCGCAAGTTCCAGCTCGACGAGGCGCTGGCGGCCGAGTTCGAGGTCGAGGAGATCAGCGAGCAGACCATCGGTTTCGATTTCGCCCGCAACGCGAAGATCCATCGCTGCTGGCGTCTGCGCCACCGCGCCGGCTGACGGCGCGTGGTCGGCCGGCATGCGATTGTTGTGTAACAAATAATTATTTTGTGTTAGCGGACCCGCGTGGAATAAGTTAACTTCACGAATCAGCCAGATGTCGTATTTCGGGGTGCCATGCATGCCGACATGCGACAGGGCGTTTCCGGTCGCGGAAATGTGTTTGCACGGATGCAGCGTCAGGGGTCGACCTTCCCTCCGGCCCCGAATTCTTCCCCGATGCCCGCGCATGCCCCCGACCTCCTGATTTCCGGTATTCGGGAGTGAACGAATGCGTGTCTATGCGGGACGGATGCTGTTGCTTGTCTTGACCATGCTGACGGTCGTGCTGACCGGCTGTGGTGATGGCGCGAAATCGAAGCCGACGGTGAAGTCGGTCGAGGTGACCACGGCGGATGGCGTCGATGCCAGCCTGGCCAAGGGAACCTCCCTGCAGCTCAAGGCCACG
>NZ_PTQZ01000320.1 GCF_002943415.1 Amnimonas aquatica
GTTCGACCAGGCCTACCGCGCCGAGGACCACACCAAGGGGCGTGGCTGGGAGCTGGAGGTGGCTGGTGCGCTGACGCCGCGCTGGCAGGTCCAGGCCGGCTACACGCACTTCAAGAATCGCGACAGCTCGGGTGACATCCTCGACACCACCCAGCCTGTGCAGCAGTTCAAGCTCTACACCGCCTACGAGCCCGCGCTGGTGCCTGGCCTGAGCCTGGGCGCCAGCGTGCGCTGGCAGGACGACACCGCGGCCGACCCGCTCTACGCTTCAGGCAACCGCACGTTCGACAAGGTGGACAGCCACGTGGTGCTCGGCATGCACGCCGACTACGCGCTGAACCGCAACCTGTCGCTCGCCCTCGCGCTCAACAACGTGCTGGACGAGGAATACCGCGTCAGCACCTACACCCACTCCTACGGCGCGCCGAGGAATGCCACGGTGACGCTGCGCGCTAAGTTCTGAGGCGACGTAGCGCGCAAATCGAAGCGCGCGCAAAGAAAAAGGCCAGCTCGGAAGCTGGCCTTTTTCTTTTCCGGATGACTCCGGACTTGCATTTGGTGGAGATGGCGGGGATCGAACCCGCGTCCGTCAGCACTCTACCCTCGGTTCTACATGCTTAGTCTTCTCTACTGATTTAACCCGACACGGCCCGAGAGACAGGGCGTGGAAGGCGATCCGCTAGGGTTTTAGCGACGTGACACGCGGCAGGTCACGAGGCGATCCGGTATTTTTTGCGCCGACGTCCCCCGCATACCGGCATGCAGGTTCGGTCGTAGGCCGGGTTTTTAGGCGGCCAGTGCGTAGTTTTCGTCGTTTGCGACTATTTTTTGAGCTGTTGATTTAGGAGAGGCGGCTCACTCTCCGCATGCCCCTGCGGGTTTCATAACCGGCGTCGAAGCCATGTCATCCCCAGAGCCCCTCCAGCATACGCCCTGTCTGAAGTCTTGTCATGCCGGCTTGCTCCCGGCGGTGCGCTGAATTATTGTCATGGGGGACAAAACCCGACAAATGAAAAGAAAAAACGGGGGTCACCATGCATTCGTCTCCAGGGCTGTCGCCTGTCCGGGCCGGCCTGATGCTTTCCGCGGTTTGCATCCTGTCCGCCTGCTTCGGCGGAGACTCCGGCTCGTCGTCCGGCAGCGGCCGTGTCGACGGCTACCAGGCCACCATCGTGCGCACGCAGATGGGCATTCCGCACATCACCGCGAACAGCTTCGGCAGCCTGGGCTACGGCCAGGCCTACGCCTTCGCGGAAGACAACCTCTGCGTCATGCTCGATGACTTCGTCACCATCCGCGGCGAGCGTTCGCGCTATTTCGGGCCGGATGGCAGTTACACCATCGAGCCCAACGACAACACCTCGGACAACATCTCCAGCGACTTCTTCTGGAAGTTCATTGCCGATGACGCGGCCGTCGAGCGCACGC
>NZ_PTQZ01000321.1 GCF_002943415.1 Amnimonas aquatica
GGGGCGTTCGGCTGCAGCACCACGCCGTAGCCGTCATCGACCACCTTGAGGGTGAACGGCACGCTCTGCGCGGCCGCCAGATCACGCAGCGTGAACAGCGAGGCCGCCGTGGCCGGACTGGCCAGCGGGTGCGAGAAACGCAGCACGATGGGCGCCCCCGGCACGACCTCTGTCTGCCCCGGTGCGGGGTAGGCATAGACCAGGCTGCGCTGGTTCCACAGGATCTCGCCACTGCTGTCGGGGTAGTCCGGCAGCACCGGCGTCTGCCGCTTGCCGCCACCACCACCNCAGCGGGTGCCGGCGGTGCAGCCCGCGGTAGCCGGATCCTGGCCCGGCTGGTTGCCGACATTGCGCGTGGTGGACAGGCGGAAGTCCCTGTCCTCGATGATGTGGTACTGGTAGCCGACATCCAGGCGGATGGGCTGCGAGAAGATCATGGCCTGCTCGATCAGGTAGGACATGCCGAGACCGACCACGTAGCGGTTGTTGTCGACGTAGTTCACGTCCAGCGATTCGGTGGTCTCCAGCGGCGATTCCTCGTAGGACACCCCGCCCAGCAGGCTCAGGTTGCGGGTGGCGCGGAACTCGAAGCCCACGNGCCGACCAGGTTTCCGGCTGATAGGCATCGATGGTCTTGAGCAGCAGCGGCAGGCCGGGTTCGGCGATCAGGTTGGGCACCACCGCCATGGCATCGACATTGGCCGACACATCCGACTCGTAGCGCCAGGCCAGCGCCGTTTCCAGGCCGCTCAGCCAGCAGCCCTTGCGGCTCGGGCAGACCAGCTGGCCCCAGTCGATGTTGCCGCTGAGGCTGGGCTGGATGGACGGCGACGCGCTCACCTGCAGCGTCTCGTAGCTGGTGTTGCCGGCCACATCGGCATAGGCGCGCAGCTTGGCGTCGGCGGCCAGGGTCACGCGCGCGGCGGCGCCGACATCGAAGCCGGGCACCACATTGAGGCCGGCACCCAGGCTCAGGAACAGCGACTGCTGACCGTAGCGCAGCGACTGCGCTGTCTGCGACGTGGTCGAGTTCAGCGCCAGCAGGGTGTTGCCGGTGCGTTCGGCGCCGAGCACGAAGCCCAGCACCAGCGGCCGCTCGCTCTTCAGCATGCTGCTGAGATCGGTCTTGAAGCCCAGCACCACGTTGTAGTTCGAGTCGTCCTCGATCACGTCGTCATTGACGATATTGCCCGGTGTGTCCCAGCCCTTGGCGGTCAGCTCCTGGTCGGTGAACAGGAAGGCGGCGGACAGGGCGCCCTTGCGGTCCTTCGCCAGATAGGCCGGGTTGTAGTAGACCGCCGACGGGTCGTTGCTGAACATCGACAGGGACTGGGCGGTGGCGACGTCCTGCGGCAGCAGGCCGAAATTGGACGCGATATGCCCCATGCTGGCCTGCGCCGGCAGCGGCATCAGGGGAATCAGGAGGCT
>NZ_PTQZ01000322.1 GCF_002943415.1 Amnimonas aquatica
CGCCGCCGGCATGAAGGCCGGCGGTGCTGCCCGCCAGCGTCTGCACTGCCGATGTGGCCAGCAGGCCGGCCAGAAGCGCGGTCAGGACCAGCGCCAGCAGGCTGGCGCCCAGGCTGCTCCAGGCGATCACGCGCCAGGCCCGGTGCGCATCCGCCTCGCGGGTGAGCGCCTGGAACCCGGCCAGCAGCGGCCGGCCGGCCCGCACCGCCAGCGCGCGCTCGGCCAGCGCCAGCGGCCAGGCCGCGAACAGCAGTCCGGCCAGCGCCGGCAGCCAGGACCAGCCATCGGCCGGTGCCAGCAGCACGGTCAGCGCCAGAGCCAGCGCCAGCAGGGCGGCCGCGCGCTCGATGGCAGGTGATGCGGGTCTGAACAGGAAAGCAGCCATGGGTCCCCCGGAAAGCTGGATGTATCGCAGAATGTTCGCCAGGCCACCGCCACGGGCAGGGCCGCATTGCCGGGTATTCTCGGCAGTCGGCGGCACCTGCACAAGCCGCGCGTTACGCCTATAATGCCGCGCCATGAGCCAGTCCAAAGGGTCGCCAGCGACCATCGCCCAGAACCGCCGCGCGCGCCACGAATACTTCATCGAGGAGAAGGTCGAGGCCGGTCTCGCCCTGCTCGGCTGGGAAGTGAAGTCGCTGCGTGCCGGCAAGTGCAACCTGACCGACGCCTACATCCTGATCAAGAACAGCGAGGCCTGGGTGATCGGCATGCACATCACCCCCCTGCTGGCCGCCTCCACGCATGTGGTCGCCGACCCCACGCGCACGCGCAAGCTGCTGCTCAAGCGCCGCGAGCTCGACCGCCTGACCGGCGACATCCAGCAGAAAGGCCACACCTGCGTGCCGCTGTCGATGTACTGGAGCCACGGCCGCGCCAAGCTCGAGATCGCTGTGGTGAAGGGCAAGCAGCTGCATGACAAGCGCGACAGCGAGAAGCAGCGCGACTGGCAGCGCGAGAAGGCCCGCGTGATGCGCGATCGCGGCTGAGCGGTCTGTCACGGCACTCGCCAGGAATACCAGCGCTCCGCACCGCCACGCTGATGCAGCAGCCCCGGGCGCGGGCCTGCGCCTCGATTTACCAGCTCCGAGCACAAGTCCGCAGGATGCCCCCCGAACAAGGCCGGAGCCCCTGCTCCGGCCTTGTGCTTTTCACTACAATAGAAACGATTTTCAGTCAGGAGCTTGCCGCATGACGGGCAGCCAGAGCATCAAACGCTGGTATGGCGTGCACAAATGGACCAGCCTGATCTGCACGGCGTTCATGCTGCTGCTGTGCATCACCGGGCTTCCGCTGGTGTTCCACCACGAGATCGAGGAGTGGCTGGAGCATGGTGACGACCATCACGCCATCGCGGCGGTGGCGCCGGGCGAAGCGTCGCCGGATCTGGACCGCATGCTGGCGAAGGCGCTGGAGCGCCACC
>NZ_PTQZ01000323.1 GCF_002943415.1 Amnimonas aquatica
ATGACAGCAGCGGCTACTCCGGGCCGTCGCTGTAATCACTCCGAAAGCGGCTTGAAGGCACGACAACCCCAGGGAGTTCAACGCAACTCGCTTAAGAGCTCAGGATGCTTGTCCAGCAGCCGGAAAAGCGCCCAGGTGGACTTGTGCGGCTGCGTATGGCCGCGCTCGTACTCCGAGAACGCCGATGCGCCGCCTCCGAATATTTGACCAGCCTCGGCCTGCGTGAGCTTCAGGCGGCGGCGAATCTCGCGCAGTGCCTGTGCCTTACGCGCAGTGACCTGCTCACGCGCTTCGGCTAATGCAGCGCTGTAGCGTGCGCCTTCGCCTGCATCAAACTCAACCTCGCCGCAGACTGGGCAATGCCAGCCAGACACAGCAGCGACAGTGAATGATAGGCCATCGATAGTTGTCGTGAGGTCACGTGCCTCATGTACCAGCTCAATGCCGTCATCGCACTGCAAGCAGAATCGGGAAGTGCACTTCGTCATATCAAAGCTCCTTGAACTGGATGACCACCGCGCCATCACGCAGGGTCAGCTTGATGTAGGCCATGCGGTCATTCGGGCAGGCGGCACGGTACACGTCTTGCCACACCCGATGATCGGCATGGGTCGTCATGCTCTTGTAGAGCATGGAGGGCGTCAGACTTAGTACTACGGCAACGGCCTCAGCAGCGTTCAACCCCATGGCGTCAGCGCCCATCTGGGCGGTGCGGGTTAATGAGTCGATGCCGTTCCGGGCAACAACCCCCTGGACATCGCTCAATTTGTAGTGGGCTATGCGCTTTTCCATGTCTTTTATTTTATGGAATCCATAAATTTATTGCAAGGTCAGAGGTCAATGAGGCTCGTGCGTGGCGTTGGAGGGTGCCGGTCAAAAATTTCTCATGAATTTTTCAATCGTATTTAGTTAGTTGATAGATTTTTATAATTATTTGTTATGCTTTGAATAGAGGGTGTCCTAGATTTTGTGTAACCGGTCTACCCAGCGACACTGTCGCATCAGACCGGAGTCACCATGAGCAAGGACAAACATCCCATCACCGACGCGCTGCTTGATCAGCTCCTCGCCAACTACCAGAAGCCCGAAGATCTGATCGGTGTCGACGGGCTCCTCAAGCAGCTGACCAAGAACTTGTCTACAGCGACCGCTACGTGCGCAACCCGCATGTGGTCAATTTGCTGATCAGCGTGATCCACGAACTGGGCCGCAGTAGCGAAGCAGACTTTGCCATTCGCATCCTCGGTAGCCAGTACCAGCGAGAGGACAGGCGCTCGCCTTGGCAGTGCTGGCATGATTGGCAAAAAATGAGGGGAGGCGTTTAAGATATTGGCGAGAGGCCCGAAGCGCTTTGAGGCGATAACAACTGATGAATACTCTGACGCTACTCTCACCACTCTCC
>NZ_PTQZ01000324.1 GCF_002943415.1 Amnimonas aquatica
CAGGGTGTTGCGGCCTTCGCGGGCGAAATGCGGGGCGAGGGCGGCACCGATGCCGGACGAGGCGCCGGTGAGCAGGGTGGCGGGACGCGGGGACGGCATGGCGGACTCCAGGGGCGGCGCCTGTCCGGATGACAGGTCGTGACCGGCTGGTCAATCTAGCTGCGCAACAGACATGAGTCAATGTCAGTCTCCCCACCGGCGTGGCTTGCCGGCTGGCCGATGCCCGCCCGGGGCGGGCCTGCCCCTTGTCTCCCGCGTCCGGCATCCCCATAGTGCAGATATGACCCTGCCAGACGCGAACCTCGCCAATCAGCTGCTCGTCGCCATGCCCGAGCTCGATGACGGCCTTTTCAGCCGTGCCGTGATCTATGTCTTCCGGCACGACAAGGAGGGCGCCGCCGGGCTCATCGTCAACCACCCCAGCGATGTACGCTTCGATCACCTGCTGCAGGAGATGCGCCTGCCGCCGCTGAAGCCGCTGGCGCGACCGGAGCAGCCGGTGCTGGTGGGCGGGCCGGTGCACCCGGAGCTGGGTTTCGTGCTGCACCGCGGCCACGGGCCGTGGACATCCACGCTGCTCAGCGGCGAAGACCTGGCCATCACCCATTCGCGTGATGTGCTCGACGCCATTTCCCAGGGTCACGGCCCGGAGGACTATCTGGTGTCGCTGGGCTACGCCGGCTGGGCGCCGGGCCAGCTCGAGCAGGAACTGGCCGACAACGCCTGGCTGACCGCGCCGGCGTCGGAGCGGGTGTTGTTCGAGCTGCCTTACGAGACGCGCTGGGAAGAGGCGATCAAGCAGCTCGGCCTGGACTGGCGACTGATGTCGCACGAGGTCGGACATGCCTGAGCCGCTCGGAAATCGCCGTGGCTGAGCTGCCCGAGCGCCTGCTGGCTTTCGATTTCGGGACCAAGCGCATGGGCGTGGCCAGCGGCCAGGTGATCACCGCCGTGGGCACGCCGCTGACGCCGGTGCCGGCGCGCGACGGCATTCCCGACTGGGACTCGGTCGATGCGCTGGTGCGCGAGTGGCAGCCGCAGGCACTGGTGGTCGGCAATCCGCTCAACATGGACGGCAGCGTTTCCGAGCTCAGCCACCTGGCGCTGAAGTTCGCGCGGCGTCTGGCCGCGCGCTATCCGAGGATTCCGGTGTACCGGCAGGATGAACGCCTGAGCACGCGCGAGGCCCGCGCCACGCTGGCCGAGGTCGGCCAGCAGCGGCGCGGCCGCCTGCCTTCGCTGGACTCCACCGCGGCCTGCCACATTCTCGCCTCGTGGTACGCCGAGCCGAACTGGCTGCGCGTCTGAAGTCCGGTCGCCGTGACCTGTCGTGCGCGCCGGCGGCAGCTGCTGCCGGCG
>NZ_PTQZ01000325.1 GCF_002943415.1 Amnimonas aquatica
GGCGCCTGGGTGACGCCGATCGGCCCGAACGTCGTGACCGGGAAGCCGGACGTCAGCGACATCAAGGCCCTGGCCGACAGCCTGACCTACAGCGCCGACGGCGAGACCCAGCTCAGCGGCCATGTCCGCATAGAACAGGCCGGCCGCCTGCTGGAGGCCGACAGCGGCCAGATCACCCGCAACCGCGAGTACGGCCGCTTCGACGGCAACATCCGCCTGGCCGAGCCCGGGCTGCTGCTGACCGGCGACCAGATCGTGGTCAATCTCGAGACCAGTGCCGGGCAGCTGTCCAGCAGCGAATTCGTCGCCAGCCAGATGAACGCCCACGGCCGCGCCGACCGCATCCGCCGCTACAGCGACGGCGTGACCATCCTCGACCACGGCATCTTCACCACCTGCGCCCCCGGCAAGCGCGCGTGGTCGTTCGAGGCGCGCGACATCACGCTGGATCCGAACACCGGGGTCGGCAAGATCTACAACGCCAAGCTGCGCGTGGCGGACGTGCCGGTGATCTACCTGCCCTACTTCCGCTTCCCCATCGATGACCGTCGCCAGTCCGGCATCCTGGTGCCGCGCTTCGGCAACACCAACGACGGCGGCTTCGACTTCTCGCTGCCGGTCTACCTGAACCTGGCACCGCAGCTCGACGCCACGCTCACGCCACGCCTGCTGACCAGCCGCGGCGCCATGCTCGAATCAGAGTTCCGCTACCTGAGCCGGAACTTCGGCGAAGGCACCCTGAATGCCGCCATCCTGCCCGATGACCGCCAGGCCGGCCGCGACCGCAAGAGCGCGTCGCTGAACCAGCGCGCCGACTGGGGCAACGGCTGGAGCGCGCGCACGTCGCTGAATTACGTGTCCGACAACGCCTACTTCACCGACCTCGGCACCGATCTGACACAGGCCAACAAGACACACCAGGAACGCGTCGGCGAGGTTTTCTACGACACCGACTTCTGGCACTTCACCGGACGCGTGCAGGGCTTCCAGACCATCGATCCCGGCCTGTCCGACGCCGACCACCCGTATTCGCGCCTGCCGCAGCTGCTGCTGACCACCGAGCGCTCGCGCCTGCCCGGCCTGCAGCACGGCCTGCGCGCGGAAGTCGCCAACTTCCAGCGCAACATCGACGATGGCAGCGCGCCCGAGATCAACGGCACGCGACTGCGCCTGGATCCCCAGGTGCGCTACGAGTACGCCAAGCCCTGGGGCTATGTCCGCCCCGGCGCCAAGCTCAGCTACCTCCAGTACATGCTCGACGGCCAGGGCGTGGCCGGCCGTGACGACACCCCCGGCCTGCTGGTGCCCACCGTGAGCCTCGACGCCGGCCTCTACTTCGAGCGCGCGCTGTC
>NZ_PTQZ01000326.1 GCF_002943415.1 Amnimonas aquatica
TACAACGTGGTGCGCAGCGCCCTCGCCCGCTATCGCGGCCTGCTGCTGGAGCACGGCGAATGGCCGCAGATTCCCGCCGGTGACACACTGAAGCCGGGCATGCGCGATGCACGCGTGCCGCTGCTGCGCCAGCGCCTGCACCTGGCCGGCCTGCTGTCACGCCCGGATGCCGCCGATCCCGAGCTTTACGACAATGCCCTGCGCGATGCCGTGCAGCGCTTCCAGCGCGAGTCCTACCTCGATGCCGACGGCGCGGTCGGCGCCGGCACCGTGCGCGAGCTGAACATTCCGGTCAGCCAGCGCATCGGCCAGCTGCGCGCCAACCTCGAACGCCTGCGCTGGTTCGAGCGCCAGGACCGCGAACGCGCGCTGATCGTCGACCTCGCCGGCTACCGCATCCTCTACCAGCGCGATGGCCAGACGGTCTGGCAGTCGCGCGTGCAGATCGGCAAGACCGTGCGGCAGACGCCGATCTTCCAGTCGGTGGTGTCGCACGTGACGCTGAACCCGACCTGGACCGTGCCGCCGACCATCTTCCGCAACGATTCGCTGCCGGCCATACGCCGCGACCGCGGCTACCTGGCGAAGAACCGCCTGCGCGTGCTCGACGCCCGCAGCGGCCGCGAACTGTCGCCGGCCTCGGTGAACTGGGCCAGCCCGGGCAACATCCTGCTGCGCCAGGACGCCGGTCCCGGCAACGCGCTCGGCCGGCTGGTGATCCGCTTCCCCAACGACTACGCGATCTACCTGCACGACACCCCGCACCAGGGTCACTTCAGCGCCAGCCAGCGTGCCTTCAGCTCCGGCTGCATCCGTGTCGAGAACATCGCCCAGCTGGTGGTGCTGCTCATGGATGACGCCGCCAAGTGGAGCGCCGCCGGCCTGGAGCAGGCGCTCTCGGACGGCAAGACCCGCAACGTCAACCTGAGCAAGCGCGTGCCCATCCTGATCGCGTACTGGACCGTGGATATCGGGGCGGACGGCTATGTCTCGTTCAAGCCCGACGTCTACGGGCAGGATGCCGGCATCCTGAAGGCGCTGGATGCGCCGCGCCGCGCGCAGCCGGCGGCGAACGTCGACCCCGCGCTGGCGAACGCCGGCTGAAACGAGGCCCGACCGGGGCCGGCGAGCGTCGCCGGCCCCGTGCCATGCGCTCGCCGGCTCAGAAATGCCCGATGACGAAACGCTCGCCGGCGCTCTCCACCAGCAGCGCCTCGCGTCCGCCGGCGCCGCGTCCATCCTCGCCCGTCGCTCCGGCGCCATCGTCACCTGACGGCGCGGGGCCGCTCTCCCCCAGCCCGACCAGCTCGTAGTAGACATTGCGGCCGATCAGCGCGTGCAGGC
>NZ_PTQZ01000327.1 GCF_002943415.1 Amnimonas aquatica
TCGGTGCGGTGATGGTGTACTTGGGGCCTCCCACCGCCGGCGAGCCCAGCGTGACCACGCTGGCCACCAGGTCCGGATGCTCGCGCGCCAGCTCGCGGGCGATGTACCCGCCCAGGCTCCAGCCCACCAGATGCACCGGCCGCCCCAGCTCCGCCACCCAGGCGCGCAGGCGCGCGCCGAGCTTCGGAATGAGCTTGTTGATCATGCCGTGGTTGCGGCCTTCGCCCCAGTGCCTGGCATCGTGGCCGAGCGCGCGCAGCCGGTCGCGCAGCAGGCGCATGTTGGTTTCGTCGGCGCCATAGCNGATGACTTGGTGCAGACTGTAACGGCTTGTCGCCCGCCGGTCTCGTCCCGGTGCGCGGCCGGCGCGAATCACGAGGGGGAGGAGTCCTGATGAGCGAGCATGTGCTGACCCTGGGAGGCGGCTGTTTCTGGTGCCTGGACGCGGTCTTCCGCGAGGTGCCGGGCATATCGTCCTGCACCAGCGGCTACGCCGGCGGCGAGCTGCCCGAACCCGACTACGACAGTGTCTGCGGCGGCCGCACCGGCCACGCCGAAGTGGTGCGTCTGGTGTTCGACCCGGCCCGGGTCTCGCAGGAGCAGCTGCTCGACATTTTCTTCACCATACACGACCCGACCACGCTCAACCGTCAGGGCAACGATGTCGGCACCCAGTACCGCTCGGTGATCTTCTGCCGGGACCCGGCGCAACGCGCCGCCATCGAGGACTACCTGGCGCGGCTGGGAGCCAGCGGCGCATTCACCCGGCCCATCGTCACCGAAATCGCTGACGACGCGACCTTCTGGCCGGCCGAGGACTATCACCAGGACTATTTCCGCCGCAACCCGGGGCAGGGCTACTGCCAGTTCGTGGTCGCACCCAAGGTGGCGAAATATCGACAGAAGTGGCCGGCAGCGCGGTGATAGCCTGTCGCCCCGGCCACGACGCCGGCATCCTTTCCGAAATCACCGCCCGGTCGCGCTCCGGGCATGACACCCGCAGACAGGAGACTGCCAGATGACGACCGAGACCGGGGCCCCGACCCCGTCCTTCGACACCGAAGCCCGCCGCGTCCCGGCGCTGAACGGTGCACGCTGGCTGGCCGGCGGCTGGCGCCTGCTGCGCCAGGCCTGGTGGCAGTGGCCGCTGCTCGTGCTGCTGGCCCTGATGGTCCACGGACTCATTCTCAATCTGCCGGTCGCCAGCGGACTGCTGACCATGCTGCTCATGCCCGTGCTCGGCGCCGGTTTCGGCGCCTTCGCACAAGGGGTCGAACAGGGCGACCGCCGGCTGTCGCTGCTTTTCGACGGCTTCCGCAAGCGCCCGGGCAGT
>NZ_PTQZ01000328.1 GCF_002943415.1 Amnimonas aquatica
AGGCCCCTGCGCCCGATGTCGCGGCGGATGACGCCGCGCCGCCCCGGTGCGACGACCTGCCACCGCCGCTGCGCTTCGCCACGCTTGATGGCGAGCGCGTCATCCGCCATGCCGGCGTGGTGCTGGCCCCGGGCGGCGGCAGCTGGGCACGGCTGGGCTCCGACGGCGCCTGGCAGCCCTGGCTGGCCGAGCGCGGCGTGGCGCTGGCGCCGCTGCGGCCGGCCAACTGCGGTTTCGAGGCGGCGTGGAGCGAGGTGCTGCAGGGCAGGGCGGGCGAACCGCTGAAAACGGTCACGCTGACGCTGCCCTGGCTGGACCGGCCGGCGCGGCGCGGCGAGTGCGTGCTGACCCGCCACGGTCTCGAGGGCAGCCTGGTCTACGCGCTGTCGGCGCCCATCCGTGATCGCATTCTGTCGGATGGCGAAGCCGTGGTTCTGCTCGATCTGCTGCCCGATCGCGGCGTCGAACGCATCACCGCCGACCTCGGTCGGCCGCGCGGCAGCCAGAGCCGCAGCCGGCACTGGCAGCGCGCCGGTCTGGAGGGCGTGAAGGCGGCCATGCTGCGTGAACTGGCCGCGCCCGCACAACTTGATGACGCCGCCGCCATGGCTGCGCTGGCCAAGGCGCTGCCCCTGCGGTTGCTGGCGCCGCGGCCGATCGACGAGGCCATCAGCACGGCCGGCGGGGTGCGCTGGGCAGCGCTGGATGACGCGCTCATGCTGCGGGCGCTGCCCGGCGTTTTCTGCGCCGGCGAGATGCTGGACTGGGAAGCGCCGACCGGCGGCTATCTGCTGACGGCCTGTTTCGCCAGCGGCCGGATGGCTGGAAAAGGCGCGGCCGCATTCGTCGGTGCGCGCTTGTCCTTGTCGTGAAGGTGGCGTTATAAGCGGAAATCCCACTTTCTGACTTATCGGAGTTCACCATGACTGACAAAAAGGAAGCCTATCAGCAGAAGATCACGGCGCAGCTCAACGAGTGGAAGGCCCAGGCCGATCTGCTCAAGGCCAAGGCCGAGAATGCCGGCGCCGATGTGCAGCTGGAGCTGAACAAGCAGGTCGAGAACCTCAAGGGCCTGCAGGCCGAGGCCCAGGTCAAGTTCGAAGAGCTGCGCGCCGCCGGCGAAGAGAAGCTGGGCGACCTCAAGGGCACGGTCGAAGCCCTGGTCGGCGAGATCACCACCACGCTGAAGTCCATCGGTTCGCGTTTCAAGTAAACCGCTTGCGGTGACTGCCGGGATCTCATTCCGGCGGTCACCCCGCCATGGCGTCGCAGCAGGCGCCGGCCCCCGCCGTTTTTCCGACCATTGGCGGAGAT
>NZ_PTQZ01000329.1 GCF_002943415.1 Amnimonas aquatica
CTTCGTAGCGGGCGAGGAAGGCCGGCTTGGCCTCGGCATGGGTAATGTTGAGGCCGCCGATGCCGGCCAGCAGCAGCTTGCGCCCCAGCGATGGCATGGTGTCGTAGAGGTCGACGCCGACACCGGCGGCGAGCAGCTGCTCGGCAGCCATCAGGCCGGCCGGACCGCCGCCGATGACCGCCACGGTCGGGACGGCCGGTGGCTCAGCGCGCGGCATCGCCATCCTGCCGGCCGGCCCGTGCATCCTGCCGCTCCGCCGCGCCCGCGCCATGCTTCAGCTCGGCCAGACGCACCACGACATAGGCCACCAGCGAGCACAGGAAGAACACCAGCAGCATCCAGGCAATGCCCTGCAGGGTCTCGATGATGGTGCGGTACAGTTCCAGCACCCAGCGCTCGGTGGTCAGCGTCAGCGCCACCGCGTCCTTGTCGCCCAGGGGCGTGATGTAGCGCTCCAGGTCGTAGATGCGCACGCCGGAGGAAATGCCCACCACCAGGATGGCGAACTGCATGTAGCGCTGCCAGGCGGCGAAGATGTCGTCGGCGATCAGGCGTTTCAGGATGGCGCTCACCGGCTGCGCGAAGGCGCGCGCGATCAGCAGGGAAACCAGCGCGGATACCAGCAGGGTCACGAGCAGCAGGGTCAGGAACATGTCGCCTCCGCCAAAACAAGGAAAACTGCCGGGCGGGATGGGTGGCAACCCTGCCAGCCCGGCCCCGGCACATGCTAGACGGCGACCGTTGCTTCCTTCCGGACCTGGCGGGATTGACCGTTTCACATTGCGGGGAGACCGGCAGGGTCACCATAGCGCCGCCCGGATCCGGGCGAGCGCGCAGTATAGAGAAAAGGACCGCGGGTGCAAACCGCCGGACCGGCTTCCGGCGCCTGATCCGCGATCACATGATCTGCCGCCTTGTATCTTTAAGCCTCGGACCGGCTCAGGTAGCCCGACGCGCCTCTGGGAAGTTTGAAGCCCGTGGCTGAGCACTGGGCGCCTGAGCCGGACCGTCCTTCTCTGCAGCCCGAACGGTTGTAGGAACGTGAAGTTCGCATAGACAAGGATGGGAGTGAGAGGACGTGTCCGACTCTGTTTTTATTGGAATTGATGTCTCCAGCCAAACGCTGGAGGTTGCCAGCAGCGATCAGGCCAAGACCTGGCAGGTCGCTAACGACCCCAGCGGCATCGAGCAACTGGTCAGCCAGGCATCGGCCTTGACGCCTGAGATGGTGGTCCTGGAGGCCACTGGCGGCTATGAGTTCGAGGCGGCCTGCGCGCTTCAGGCTGCGGGCCTGGCGGTGGCAG
>NZ_PTQZ01000033.1 GCF_002943415.1 Amnimonas aquatica
CATGGCTTCCTGGTGCTCGATGGTCCGGCCGACGTGCTCTACAAGGTCACCACCCATTACCACCCGGCATCCGAGCAGGTGCTGCGCTGGAATGATCCGGCACTGGCCATCGTCTGGCCGCTGGCTGCCGAGCCGCTGCTGTCGGCGCGCGACCGCGCCGGTCTGCCGCTGGCAGCCTGCAAGCCGCTGCTCGCCAATGGCCGCGATGCGCCGGACATGACCCGGTGAACATCCTGCTGCTCGGCCGCGATGGTCAGGTCGGCACGGCCCTGGCGCCATGCCTGTCCGCCCTGGGCCGGGTGACCGCCCTCGGCCGGGCCGATGCCGGCGGTGATCTGACGGATATCGATGGCCTGCGGGCCGTGGTGCGCGCGCTGAGCCCGGGCGTCATCGTCAATGCGGCGGCTTATACGCGGGTGGATCTGGCCGAACGCGAGGGCGAGCTGGCCATGGCCGTCAATGCCGTCGCGCCGGCCGTTCTGGCCGAGGAGGCTGCGCGCCTGGGCGCCTGGCTGGTGCACTACTCCACGGACTATGTCTTCGACGGCAGCGGTGAGAGACCCTGGCAGGAGGCTGATGTCCCCGCGCCGCTCAATGCCTACGGCCGCAGCAAGCTGGCCGGCGAGCGGGCGGTGCATCAGGGCTGCGCGCGGCATCTCCTGTTCCGCACCAGCTGGGTGTGTTCTCCGCGTGCCGGCGGATTCGCGGATGCCGTGCTGCGGCAGGCGCTGGACGGAAAGCCGCTATCGGTGGTTTCGGACCAGGTCGGTGCGCCGACCACGGCGGCGCTGGTGGCGGAGGTCACGTGCGGCGTGTTGCGGCAGGTGCTGGATCGTGCCGATGACGGCCTGGCGGGCTGCTACCACCTGGCGGCGGCGGGCGAGGTCTCGCGTCTCGGCTATGCCCACCATGTGCTGGCGCGGGCACAGGCGGCCGGCCTGCCGCTGCGCACCGGGCCGGAGCAGGTGGCTGCGGTCGCCAGCGCGGATTTTCCGTCACCGGCGCGGCGCCCCCTCAACTCCCGGCTGGACACCAGCCTGCTGCGCGCGCGCTTCGGCCTGATCCTGCCGCCCTGGCAGGACGGCGTGGATCAGGCCGTGGATGCGCTTACTGCTTCGTGGCGGTCAGCCAGCCGTTGACCTGGCGGATGGCGTTCTCGTCGAGCATGCCGACCGCGGCCTGCAGGCGCAGCGTGTTGATGACGTAGTCGTAGCGGGCATTGGCGTAGTCGCGACGGGCGCCGTAGAGGTTGGTCTCGGACAGCAGCAGGTCGACGATGTTGCGCGTGCCCACCGAGTAGCCGGCCGAGGTCGCGTCGTAGGCGCGCTGCGCCGAGGCCTCGGCGCGCTGGCGTGCCTGCAGGCGGGCGCTGTCGGCCTTGACGGTGAGGAAGCCGGTGCGGGCGTTGTTGACCACCTGGTGCTCGCTGGCGCGCGCCTGCTGGCGCGCGGCTTCGGCCTGGTAGCCGGCCTGCTTGACCGAAGCCGCGGTACGGCCGCTGGCGAAGACTTCCCAGTTGGCCTCGATGCCCACGGTCTGCGTGGTGCCGGAGGAAAGGCTGATCGACGGGTTGCTGGTGGAGCCGTTGTCGCGGTCGCTGTAGCTGGCGAACAGGTCGATCTGCGGCAGGTAGGCGCCGCGCTGGACCTGCACGTTGCTGTCGGCGGCGGATGCGTTGTGGCGAGCGGCCAGCAGCGCCGGATTGCGTGTGCGTGCCATGTCGGCCCAGGCTTCGGCATCATCCGGCACCGGTGCCAGCGTGGGCAGGCTGTCGCGCAGCTGGTCGAGCTTGCCGATGCGCTGGCCGAGAGCGGCGTACAGGGTTTCGCGGGCGCTGTTGAGCTCGATCTCCGAGCCCAGGCGCTGGGCCACGGCGCCATCGCGCTGGGCTTCGGCTTCGATGACGTCGGTGCCGGCGATGAGGCCGACCTTGAAGCGGGCGTCGGCCTGTTCGCGCTGGCGGTTCAGCCCGGCTTCCTGGGCCTGTGCCAGGGTCAGGTTGTCGGCGGCGCGCAGGACATTGAAGTAGGCTTCGGCGATGCTCAGGAAGCGCCCCTGCAGCTGGTCGTCGGCGGAGGCCTCGGCCTGCGAGCGCTGGGCCTTGGCGGCCTTGTGCTGGTGCCAGGTGTCCCAGCGGAACAGTGGCAGGGTGGCCTTGGCGGTCCACTGCGTGCTGTCGTAGTCGGCCTTGCCGGTGCTCTGCTGCTTCAGCGTGTTCTCGCTGATGCTGCCGCCGATCACCACGCGCGGCAGCAGGCCGGCCCGGGTGATGCTGGTGCCCAGTTCGGCGGCCTGTCGGGTGGCGCGGACGGCGGCGAGGTTGGGGTCGTTCTGTTCGGCGAGCTTGATCACGGCGAGCAGGTCCAGCGCGAAGGCCGGGGCGGGCAGGGCTGCCATGACTGCGAACAACGGCAGGAAACGCAGACGCATGGAAGAGACTCTCCGGTAGGTGGGGCCAGTATGTTTTTGGCCGGCATGCAGCGGGCACGGTCGTGTGCGGCAGACTATGCGCTGGGCGTGTACCGCGCAAGCATCATCTGTGCCATGCGCGGCCGGGTCATCAGGGTGTCGTTCCGGGGTGCTTTCCGGGCGGCCTCCAGACCAACGCCGTGTTGTTCCCGCCAGCCCCCCCGCTATATAGTGGCAGACCGCATGACGGCTGCATGACGCCGTTGCCTTGCCAGTCGCAGGATATCCGCATGAATTCGCCAGAAACCGCCTTCCTGAGCGAGCACGCCCAGGTCGATGCCGCCGCCATCCAGCCTTTGCCGAACTCGCGCAAGGTCTATGTCACCGGCTCGCGGCCTGACATTCGTGTGCCGCACCGAGAAATCAGCCTGGCCGACACGCCGACCAGCTTCGGCGGCGAGAAGAACGCGCCGGTGCTGGTCTACGACACCTCCGGCCCCTACACCGACCCGGCGGCGCGCATCGACATCCGCCAGGGCCTGCCGGCCGTGCGCGAGGCCTGGATCAGCGAGCGCGGCGACACCGAGCAGCTGGGCGGCCTGTCGTCGGCCTTCGGCCTGCAGCGCGAGCGCGACATCGCCACCGCGCACCTGCGCTTCGGCCATCTGCGCCGTCCGCGCCGTGCCGCCGGCGGTGCCAACGTGACGCAGATGCACTACGCCCGCAAGGGCATCGTCACGCCGGAAATGGAATACGTGGCGATCCGCGAGAACCTGCGCCGCGAGGCGCTGGCCGATGCCGGCGCCGCGCACGGCCTGCTGCACCACCAGCATCCGGGCCAGANAACATCAACCACGTGGAGCTGGAGCCGATGATCATCGGCCGCAACTTCCTGGTGAAGATCAACGCCAACATCGGCAACTCGGCGCTGGGCTCGTCGATCGACGAGGAAGTCGAGAAGATGACCTGGGCCATCCGCTGGGGCGGAGACACGGTCATGGACCTGTCCACCGGCAAGAACATTCACGAGACCCGCGAGTGGATCATCCGCAACTCGCCGGTGCCGATCGGCACGGTGCCGATCTACCAGGCTCTGGAAAAGGTCGGCGGTGTCGCCGAGGACCTGACCTGGGAGCTGTTCCGTGACACCCTGATCGAGCAGGCCGAACAGGGCGTGGACTACTTCACCATCCACGCCGGCGTGCTGCTGCGCCATGTGCCGCTGACCGCGAAGCGCATGACCGGCATCGTCTCGCGCGGCGGCTCGATCATGGCCAAGTGGTGCCTGGCGCACCACCGCGAGAACTTCCTGTACACGCACTTCGATGACATCTGCGACATCATGAAGGCCTATGACGTGTCGTTCTCGCTCGGCGACGGCCTGCGCCCCGGCTCCATCGCCGATGCCAACGATGCCGCCCAGTTCGGCGAGCTGGAAGCGCTGGGCGAGCTGACCAAGGTGGCCTGGAAGCACGATGTGCAGGTCATGATCGAAGGCCCTGGCCACGTGCCCATGCACCTGATCAAGGAAAACATGGAGAAGCAGCTCGAGTGCTGCGACGAGGCGCCGTTCTACACCCTCGGCCCGCTGACCACCGACATCGCGCCCGGCTACGACCACATCACCTCCGGCATCGGCGCCGCCATGATCGGCTGGTACGGCTGCGCCATGCTCTGCTACGTCACGCCCAAGGAACACCTCGGCCTGCCCAACAAGAAGGACGTGAAGGACGGCATCATCACCTACAAGATCGCTGCCCACGCCGCCGACCTCGCCAAGGGCCATCCGGGCGCGCAGCTGCGTGACAACGCGCTGTCCAAGGCGCGCTTCGAGTTCCGCTGGGATGACCAGTTCAACCTGGCGCTGGACCCGGACACCGCGCGCGAGTTCCACGACGAGACGCTGCCCAAGGATGCCCACAAGGTCGCGCACTTCTGCTCCATGTGCGGACCGAAGTTCTGCTCCATGAAGATCACCCAGGACGTGCGCGACTACGCTGACAGGCTGGAAGCCGGCGAGCTGGCGACCGATGCCGCGCAGGGCTCAGCGGCGCCGGTCGCTGACGGTGCGGCCGAGCAGGCCGCCGGCATGGCCGAGAAGGCCGCCGAGTTCCGCCGTCAGGGCGCCGAAATCTACAAGGTGGTGTGATCATGAGCGCTGGCGACTTCACCCGCGACGACGTCGAGATCCGTGAGCGCCAGACGCTGTTCCAGGGCTTCTACCGTGTCGACAAGTTCTGGCTGCGCCACCGCCAGTTCGACGGCAGCATGGGCCCGGAGATCAATCGCGAGATGTTCGTGCGGCCGCCCGCGGTCGGGGTGCTGGTCTACGATGCCGTGGCGGATCGCGTGCTGCTGATCGAGCAGTTCCGTGTCGGCGCCCTGGCCGATGCCCATCCCTGGCAGTACGAGGTGGTGGCCGGGCTGATCGAGCCGGGCGAGTCGCGCGAGGCGGTGGCCGTGCGCGAGACGCAGGAGGAGGCGGGTGTCAGCCTGCGCGAGGAGGACCTCGAGTTCGTCTGCGAGTTCATGCCCAGCGCCGGCGGTTCGGACGAGCGCTTCGCGCTCTACGCCGCGCCGGCCGACCTGTCGCGCGCCGGTGGCGTGCACGGTGTGCCTGACGAGGGCGAGAACATCCGCGTCAACGTGATCAGCTTCAACCAGGCCATGCAGCTGGTCGGCAATGGCCGCATCAACAACGCGCCCTGCATCCTGGCCCTGCAATGGCTGGCCCTGAACCGCGCCCGCCTGCAGCAGAAGTGGGGGCACTGATCCGGATGCTCCAGCGCTACACCGTCGATCTGGCGGGCATGCATGCCCTGTACGAATGGAATTACGCGCGCCTGCAGAAACTGCTGCGTGGCGCCGGTGTGCACGAGCGGCTGGGGCCGGTGGCGCCGCTGGAGTTCGAGTGGATGCTGCCGGGGGATGCCGATCCCGATGCGCCGGCGGCCGCTGTGGCCGATCACCCCGTGCTGCAGCTGGCCCGGGTCGAGCGCACCCGCTACACCGAGACCTGGCGCCTGGCCCAGCTCACCCGCACCATGCCCTGGTGCCCGGAGCTGGACATGGAGGTCAGGCTCTACCATGACGCGCGCATGGCCGATGTGCTGCGTTTCCAGAGCGCGCGCCGCATTCCGGCTGTGGTGCCGGCCGCGCATCCGGCCGGCTGGCGCGTCAACGAGAAGCAGCTGGTCAACCGTTTCCTCGGCGACTGCCTGGGCCTCTGCCTGACGCACGGCCTGCCGCGCGACCCGCGCCTGCGGCCCGATTACTCCGCCTGGGATGCGCCATCGGCCTGGTCCGCCCCGGCGGACTGCAACGACACAGAAGAAGACCGTGAACCGGAGAATGTCCAATGAGCGGCTACAGCGCGGCATCCATCGAGGTCCTGTCCGGCCTTGACCCGGTGCGCAAGCGCCCGGGCATGTACACCGACACCACGCGGCCCAATCACCTAGTGCAGGAAATCCTCGACAACTCGGTGGACGAGGCCCTCGGCGGCTTCGCCGATGAGGTGCGGGTGACACTGGGCACCGACGGTTCGGTGGAGGTCAGCGACAACGGTCGCGGCATGCCGGTGGACATCCATCCCGAGCACGGGGTGTCGGGTATCGAGCTCATCCTCACGCGCCTGCACGCCGGCGGCAAGTTCTCCGGCAAGAACTACAAGTTCTCCGGCGGCCTGCATGGTGTCGGCGCCTCGGTGGTGAACGCGCTGTCGTCCTTCCTGGAAGTGACGGTGAAGCGCAACGGGCAGCTCTGGCGCATGACCTTCGCCGGTGGCGACAAGGTCAGCGAGCTGGCGGTGGTCGGCGAATGCGGCAAGCGCGCCACCGGCACCATCGTGCGTTTCCTGCCGGACCCGAAATATTTCGACTCGCCCAAGGTCTCGCTCAGCAAGCTCAAGCATGTGCTGCGCGCCAAGGCGGTGCTGTGCCCCGGCCTGCGCCTGATCTTCGAGGACAAGGCCAGCGGCGAGACCGTCGAATGGCATTACCAGGATGGCCTGAAGGACTACCTGGCCGAGGCCACCAGCGAGTGGCCGCGCCTGCCCGAGCAGCCCTTCCTGGGCCAGTTCGAGGCCAGGTCGGAGGCGGTGGACTGGGCGGTGCTGTGGCTGCCGGAGGGCGGCGATCTGACGCAGGAGAGCTACGTCAACCTGATCCCGACCATTCAGGGTGGCACCCACGTCAACGGCCTGCGCAGCGGCCTGCTGGAGGCGCTGCGCGAGTTCTGCGAGTTCCGCAACCTGCTGCCGCGCGGCATCAAGCTGGCGCCCGAGGACCTCTGGGACCGTTGCGCCTTCGTGCTGTCGCTGAAGATGCAGGACCCGCAGTTCGCCGGCCAGACCAAGGAGCGCCTGTCGTCGCGCGAGTCGGCGGCCTTCGTGTCCGGTGTGGTGAAAGATGCCTTCTCGCTGTACCTGAACCAGCACACCGATGTCGCCGAGCAGCTCGCGCAGCTGGTGATCAGCTCGGCGCAGCGGCGCCTCAAGCAGAGCAAGCAGGTGGCGCGCAAGAAGATCACCAGCGGCCCGGCGCTGCCGGGCAAGCTGGCCGACTGCTCGGGCAGCGACATCAGCCGCAGCGAGCTGTTCCTGGTCGAGGGCGACTCCGCCGGCGGCTCCGCCAAGCAGGCGCGCGACCGCGAGTTCCAGGCCGTCATGCCGCTGCGCGGCAAGATCCTCAACACCTGGGAGGTCGACAGCGACCAGATCCTGGCCTCGCAGGAAGTCCACGATATCGCCGTCGCGCTGGGGGTGGATCCGGGCTCCGAGGACCTCTCCGGCCTGCGCTACGGCAAGGTCTGCATCCTCGCCGACGCCGACTCCGACGGCCTGCACATCGCCACGTTGCTGTGCGCGCTGTTCGTGCGCCACTTCCCGGTGCTGGTGCGCAACGGCCACGTCTGCGTCGCCATGCCGCCGCTGTTCCGCATCGACCTCGGCAAGCAGGTCTTCTACGCGCTCGACGAGGCCGAGAAACAGGGCATCCTCGATCGCCTGGAAGCCGAGCACAAGCGCGGCAAGCCGCAGGTCACCCGTTTCAAGGGTCTGGGCGAGATGAATCCGCTGCAGCTGCGCGAGACGACCATGGCCGTGGACACGCGCCGCCTCATCCAGCTCGTGCTCGACGAAGACGAGCAGACGCGCGAGACCATGGACATGCTGCTGGCGAAGAAGCGCGCCGGAGATCGCAAGAGCTGGCTCGAGAGCAAGGGCAACCTGGCCGACGTCGGGGTCTGAGGTCCGTTCTTCGCCATCCGCCCGATCCTGCCGGGGCGGATGGCGAGTCCCTGCCAGCCCGCAGCGCGCGGGCTGGCATCACTCGATGAAGAACTGCACCCGGGTGACCACGCGCACCTTCTTCATCAGCGATGACTCGGCGTCGTAGTCCGACACCGGCGAGCTGATCGAGAACAGGCCCTGGGTCGCGCTCTTGATGCCGCCGACCTTGACGCCCGAATCCTTGGCGAAGGTGTCCGCCGCCTCGCGCGCGTTCGCGGTGGCGGCCTTCAGCATGGCCGGCTTGATGCGGTTGAGGTCGGTGAAGAAGTAGCGCACGTAGCTGTTGTCCAGCACCACGCCGGCGGCCACGAAGGCATCGGTGGCGCGGCTGGCCTGATCCACCTTGTCGACATCGGCGGTCTCCACCAGCACGCCGCCGTTGGCACGGAAGCGCTGGTTCGCCGGCGGCAGGTTGCCGCCGTTGCCGTAGCTGTCGAACAGCGACAGCGGCTGGCGGCGGATTTCGCTGTCGGCGAAGCCGGCGGCCCTGAGCTGCGCCTCCAGCGCGGCGACCTTCTCGGCCCAGGCCTTGTTGGCGCCGGCGGCATCGGCGCCGAAGGTGGTGAAGCCGAGCTGCCAGCTGGCCTGATCCGATTTCACCACCTGCTCGGCGAGTCCGCGGACCTCCACGGCCTGGTCGAAGTGGCGGGCATCGCGGATGGCGCCGGCGATCAGCGCGCCGCCGAGCGCGGTGCCGGCGGCGAGGATGAGGGCGAACAGCAGGGCGGTGCTGCTGCGCGGCTGGTTGCTGCGTGACGTGGTGTCCGGCATGAGGTGCTCCGGTGCGTTCGAGGGGCGGGCATCCGATGCTCCGCCGGCCGTGGCCGCTTGTCCAGCGCCGGCGGACGGCCGGGGGTCGCGTCCTGCCGCCGGCATGGTCTACCATGCCCGCTGGCTTGTCCGCGTCCCGAGGCGGATGCCCAGCAACAATGCACGCTCAGAGCGCGTGCGCGATGACAGGAAACAGGCTGGATTCATGACCGATACGCTGCTGCCCGCCGCCGGCGAGGGAACCGAACAGGTCCCGCTGCGCACCTATACCGAACAGGCCTACCTCAACTACTCGATGTACGTCATCAAGGACCGCGCGCTGCCGCACATCGGCGACGGCCTGAAGCCGGTGCAGCGCCGCATCGTCTACGCCATGAGCGAGCTGGGCCTGCGCAACTCGGCCAAGCACAAGAAGTCGGCGCGCACCGTCGGCGACGTGCTCGGCAAGTACCACCCGCACGGCGACTCGGCCTGTTACGAGGCCATGGTGCTGATGGCGCAGCCGTTCAGCTACCGCTATCCGCTGGTCGACGGCCAGGGCAACTGGGGTTCGCCGGACGACCCCAAGTCCTTCGCCGCCATGCGTTACACCGAGGCGCGCCTGTCACCCTACGCCGATACCCTGCTGGCCGAGCTGGAGCAGGGCACGGTGGACTGGCAGCCCAATTTCGACGGCACGCTCGACGAGCCCTGCGTGCTGCCGGCGCGCCTGCCCAATCTGCTGCTCAACGGCACCACCGGCATCGCCGTGGGCATGGCCACCGACATCCCGGCGCACAACCTGCGCGAGATCGCGAAAGCGACCGTGGCGCTGCTGCAGGACCCCGGCATCTCGCTGGATGAGCTGTGCGAGTTCGTGCCCGGTCCGGATCTCGCCACCGCGGCCGAGATCATCACGCCGCGCCACGAGCTGATCCAGATGTACGCCACCGGTCGCGGCGGCTTCCGCATGCGCGCGGTCTACGAGATCGAGGATGGCGACATCGTGGTGACGGCGTTGCCGCACCAGGTCTCCGGCGCCAAGGTGCTGGCGCAGATCGCCGAGCAGATGCAGGCCAAGAAGCTGCCCTGGGTCGCCGACCTGCGCGACGAGTCCGACCACGAGAACCCGACCCGTCTGGTGATCGTGCCGCGCTCGAATCGCATCGATATCGAACAGCTCATGGGGCACCTGTTCGCCACCACCGACCTGGAGTCGAGCTACCGCGTCAACATGAACGTGATCGGGCTCGATGGCCGTCCGCGCGTCATGGGCCTGCGCGACATCCTCGGCGAGTGGCTGGAGTTCCGCACGCTGACCGTGCGCCGGCGCCTGCAGCACCGTCTCGACAAGGTGCTGGCGCGCCTGCACATCCTCGAAGGCCTGCTGATCGCCTTCCTCAACATCGACGAAGTCATCGCCATCATCCGCTACGAGGAAGAACCCAAGGCCGAGCTGATGGCGCGCTTCGGGCTCTCCGACCTGCAGGCCGAGGCCATCCTCGAGCTCAAGCTGCGTCACCTCGCCAAGCTCGAGGAAATGCGCATCCGCGGCGAGCAGGACGAGCTGGCGAAGGAGCGCGACCAGCTGGAGAAAACGCTGGGCTCGCACGCCCTGCTGAAGAAGCTGCTGGTGAAGGAGATCGAGGCCGATGCCGCGAAGTACGGCGATGACCGCCGCTCGCCGCTGGTGGAGCGCCGTGATGCCGCCGCGCTCAGCGAGTCCGACCTGACGCCGGCCGAGCCGGTGACCGTGGTGCTGTCGGACAAGGGCTGGGTGCGCGCCGCCAAGGGCCATGACATCGACGCCGCCGGCCTGTCGTACAAGGCCGGCGACCAGTTCCTGGCCAAGGCCGAAGGCAAGAGCAACCAGTCGGCGCACTTCCTCGACTCGGCCGGGCGCAGCTATTCCGTGCCGGCGAACACCCTGCCGTCCGCGCGCGGCCAGGGCGAGCCGCTGACCACCAAGCTCAATCCGCCGCCGGGCGCGCGCTTCCAGGCCGTGCTCATGGGCGATGCCGCGCAGCCGCTGCTGCTGGCGACATCGGCGGGCTACGGCTTCATCGCCACGCTGGGCGACCTGGAGGCGGGCAACCGCAACGGCAAGGCGATCCTGACCATTCCGGACGGTGCCGAGGTGCTGCGGCCCGAGCAGGTCGCCGATGCCGCCGCCGACAGCCTCGCCGTGCTCAGCAACAGCGGTCGCCTGCTGGTGTTCCCGGTGTCCGAGCTGCCGCGCCTGGCCAAGGGCAAGGGCAACAAGCTCATGAACCTGTCGGCGAGCGAGGGCGAGGTGCTGGTGCGGGTGCTGCCGCTGGTGGCGGGCCAGAAGCTGACCGTGCATGCCGGTGCCCGCCACATGACGCTGACGGCGAAGGATCTGGAGCACTACCAGGGCGAGCGCGGCCGTCGCGGCCAGAAGCTGCCGCGCGGTTTCCAGAAGGTGGATGACCTCAGCGTCAGCTGAGGCCGGCCGCGCAAGGGCGATGGCTCAGGCCGGCAGGTCCGGGCCGTTTTCCGCCGTGCCCGTCGACAGCGGCACCAGGCGCTCTGCCTGTGCCGCCACGGCGGCGTCGGCTTCGGCCTCGAGCGTGACCAGCGCGGTCGCCAGCAGGCGGCCCTGGCCTGGAATGTCCAGCTGCACGCAGGTGCCCCAGCGCGCCCGGCGCGCCACGCTGCCGGGCAGCTCGGGGCGGCCGCTCACCAGCAGCTGCTGTGCCGGCGCGGCGCACGCCAGCAGCGCCGGAATGTCCACGCTCTCCGCCTGATCGCCAGGCCGGCAGTGCAGGCCCGCTTTCATGGGCAGCCACAGCAGGCCTTCCGCCTCGCGGGCCATGCCGGCCCGCTCCGCCAGCCGCAGCGCCAGCGCCGCCGCGCACACGGCCTGCCAGACACGCTCCGGCTGCTCCACGCCGGACAGCCTGAGCAGGGCCGGCTCCTGGCTGCTCATGGCGCGCACGAGCTCGCCGCCGGACAGGCGCGCGACGCGCTCCAGCAGCTGGT
>NZ_PTQZ01000330.1 GCF_002943415.1 Amnimonas aquatica
CCATGTGGCCGCCGGATATCTCCTCGAAGCGGTTGTCGCCGCCGCCCACCAGCTCCAGCAGCGGGCGCACGGCGTCGGCGGTGACCATGGTGTCGCTCTTGCCGGCCATGGCCAGCACCGAGGCCTTGACCGACGACAGGTAGGCGAGCTGGTCGCCGATGCGCATGCAGCCGCTGGCCAGGTCATTGTCGATCCAGATGCGGATGATCATGTCCTGGATGATGCCGCCCGGGTAGGCCACCATGTGGTCGAGGAAGGCGCCGTTGGTGGCGTGGTTGATGACGAATTCGCGGTCATCGAGATTGGTCAGCAGTTCCCAGTAGCCGAGCAGGCTGTTCACCGGGCTCAGCATCTTGAACGACAGCGCGTTGACCCAGCCCGGTGTGTGCAGCAGGCGCGGGTTCAGGTTGTGCACGCGGAAGCCGGTGTTGCGGCGTACCCAGGCGGCCTGGCGGCTGAGCTGCTGGTACATGCGGCCGAGCGCGCCGGAGGCATGGCTGTGGATCGGCGAGCCGAGGATCACCAGATTGCGGATGTCCGGGTCGCGGCTGTGCGCGGCGTAGCCCAGCGAGATCACGCCGCCGATGCTCCAGCCGTGTAGCGAGAGTTCGCGCACGCCGGCGTGGCGGCGCACATGCGCGATGAAGTCGGGCATGAAGTCGACGATGTAGGTGTGCAGGTTGTAGTGGCTGTGGCGCGTGGTCGGCGTGCCCCAGTCGATCAGGTAGACGTCGAAGCCGCGCGCCAGCAGGTACTTGACCAGGCTGCGTTCGGGGAACAGGTCGTAGATGTTCATGTTCACCGCCAGCGGCGGCACGATCACCACCGGCACCCGGTGCTGCTCGCGCGCCACCTCGACCTGTGCGCTGCCGGCGGTGACGGTGCTTTCCCGCAGCGGCCGGTAGTGGCGCAGCCTGACCAGGCCGTTGTCATGCAGCACGTCGAAGGCGGTCTGCTCCGACAAGGCCAGCTCGCTGGTGCGCAGGAAGCGGTCGCCGGCATTGGCCAGCATGACCTGGCCCTGGGCGCGCAGCTGCTCGCTGCGGCTGACCAGCTGGCGGCGCTGCTGTTTCACGCGTTCGCGCACGCGGGTGGCGATATCGGTCATCTTCATGGGGCATCCTCGCTGGGGCGCACAGTTGAGCGTGGTGGTTACATGTGTACACTCACATGCGCCAATATCGGCACTATAAGGTCTGCGTGTCGCTTGTCACTGGCTCAAATGCCCGTTCCGGCGGCATTTGGGACAATGCCGGGAGACCTGCGCAATGCCACCTTTCCGGCCTGGCCGGGCGGGTTCGCGG
>NZ_PTQZ01000331.1 GCF_002943415.1 Amnimonas aquatica
GCAGGAGGTGATCAATCTCGACATCCTGATGCGCGAGGTGCTGTCGGGGCCGCAGGCGCACCGCACGCGCGCCATCATCAAGCGCCACATGCGCCTGCTGCTGGACTCCGGCTCCATGCGCACCACCTTGCAGGTGGCCATGGGCGCCGAGGGCTATGTCGAGCTCAAGCAGCGCCTGGCCGACCAGCTGGTGGCCTCGGCGCTGGATTCGCTGGCTGATCCTCGCTTCAGCCAGGAGCGATCTGGCATCATTCACGACATGGTGCGGGTGCGGTTGCACGCCCTGGACAGTGCCGGACTGCAGGCATTGCTGCGTCCGCTGCTGAAGCGCGGCACCCGGTTTCCGGCGTTGTTGTGCGCGGCGCTGGGCGGCGCGGCCGGCGGCCTGTTGCTGATGTTCGTGCAGATGCCCTGAGCCGGTGCGACAATCGGCGGGTCGAGACGGACGGGTTTTCCCGGCGCATGCCGGAGCGTTGCTGTACTGAAGAGAGTGAAGCCATGAATGATGAACTGAAGGATGGTCCGCGCGGCCGCCTCAAGCTGTCTCCCAGCAAGGACCTGCGCAAGTACACGCAGCAGATCTGGCTGGCCGGCCTCGGCGCCTTCTCGCGCGCCGAGGAGGAGGGCGGCAAGCTGTTCGACAACCTGGTCAAGGTCGGCGAGGAGCTGGAAAGCAAGACCCGTGACCTGGCGGACAACACGGCGGGCGAGATCAAGGACAGGGTGATCGGGAAGGCTTCCGACACCCGCGAGAAGGTCGAGCGGGTCATTGATGACCGCCTGAGCAGCGCGCTCAGCCGGCTGGGCATTCCCAGCCAGAAGGATATCGAGTCGCTGAGCCAGCGCATGGACCAGCTGACGCGCGTGATCGAGCAGCTGGCCCGGCAGCTGGAGGACAAGAAGCGCTGAGGCCTGCTGTTGACAGGTCGTGGGCGCGGCCCTAGAATCCGCGCCCACAGCGAAGCCTGACTGGAAACAGTGCCGGTTTCGCCATGCGGGTGTAGCTCAGTTGGTAGAGCGCGACCTTGCCAAGGTCGAGGTCACGAGTTCGAGCCTCGTTACCCGCTCCAAATTTCGAAACCCCTGAAGCCTTGTGCGACAGGGGTTTCGTCGTTTATGGGGCTTGAAAAGCCAGCGTATCCAACCCTCTTCCTGAGCTGTCCGGACCATTTCCGGACGCGATCCTGACCAGACTCCTTGCCGGAAAAGTAAGGGTCAAAATTTTCTGACCCAGACTCTATTTTTCGCGATACATCCGGACCAAAAGCAGGCTGACGCTCACTCTTCCCTAGGAGGCAGCGAC
>NZ_PTQZ01000332.1 GCF_002943415.1 Amnimonas aquatica
ATCCGCTGGAGCAGCACATGCTGGAAGCCGCGCGCCTGTACTTCCTGCGCCACTCCGGCAGCTACCCCATGGAGAACCTGCAGACGCGGGTCTACGTGCTGATCAACAGCGCCACTTTCACCATGGTGCGCTTCATCAGCCAGGAGGACTCGACGCTGCTGCGTGAAGAAGATGTGATCGACTGCCTGGTGGACACCATCGCGCTGTCGCTGGTGCATGGCGGGCGGAACGGAGGCGGAGGCAGCGGGAGAAGTCCCGCCGAGGACTTTTTCGCGGAGGCCTGATCCGGCCGGAAAAGCAGAAAGCCCCGCGGATGCGGGGCTTTCTGCCGATAGCGGATGCCGGGGCATCCGCCGGATCGCTCACTTGCCGAGCTTGAACAGCTCGCCGAGGCCGGGCACCTGCGACAGGGCCTGCGCCAGCGGATTGGTGGTCAGCAGATTCTGCAGCGCTGCGGCGGGATCGCCACCACCACCGAAGGCGCCGGTGATCTGCTCTATGAGGCCGGACAGCGGGTTGCTGCCGCCACCGGCACCGGCGAGGGCGCCGAGCAGGCCCTGCAGGGCCTCGGCGGGATCGCCGCTGGCGGCATCGCAGTCACCGAACAGCTTCAGCGTGCAGGTCAGCGGGGCGAGGGCGCCCAGCAGCGGTTCCAGCACGGCGTTGTCGAGGTTGGACAGCAGGTACTCGTCGAGCGCGCCGGTCAGGGTCGCGATGCCATCGTTGATGGCGGCGTTGCCGCTGGCGACGGCATCGATCAGCTGCTGCTGCTGCGAGGCAGCGGCGAGCGCACCGAGCAGGCCGGTCTGGTTGGTCAGCAGGCCGTTGACGTTGACCAGGGCATCATGCAGCAGGGCGCCGACGTCCTGGGTCGGGGCGCTTTCCAGGCTGCCCAGGGTCTGGCCGAGGCCCGAGAACAGGTCGCCCAGGGTCTCCACCAGGTTGGCAGCCACCGGGATGTCGGCGACCTGCGGCTCCGCGCTGGCGATGGCTGCGCCGAGCAGGGCCAGACCGCCGCCGAGGGCATCGATCAGCTCGCCATCCGGCAGGCCGCCTTCACCGCCACCCGGAATGCCGCCCGGGAACTGCGTCAGCAGGGCCTGCAGCGGGCCGAGCAGGGCATCCAGCGGGGTGCCGGTCGGGCCTTCGCCACCACCGCCGCCGCTGCCACCACCGATCAGCTCGCCCAGCGGCTCCAGCGGAGTGCCGGCGAAGGGGTTGCCGCCGTTCTTGAACAGGTCGATGAAGGCCTGCAGCTGCTCGGCCGGATCGAAGTCGGCATTGCATTCCTGGCGCGCCAG
>NZ_PTQZ01000333.1 GCF_002943415.1 Amnimonas aquatica
CCCAAGCAGGGACTGACATCTGAAGACCTGTCCAGAATCAGCGCCAGACTCAGTGCGCACCCGTGACATATCCACGGGCATGCCTTGGGAGGCGCCGCCGCCAGTAGTTAAATCTTAAGTCGCTAAAGTTTAATAAGGACTCGCCTTATTAAACTTTATGGGGTGCTTACCACCTCCTGATCGCGGCCCTTCAAGCTGGCTTCCCCACACCGCCAAGTCGTTGCTGCAAATTGCTAAATATCTGACCGTGGAGTAGCACCCCGGGAAAATTCGCCTCAAAGATCGCTACACGTGAAGCCTCGTCACAGCCGCCCACGGCTTGATCTGTGCCAAGACATCTACAATGGCGTCCTTGGCCATCTCCGTGTCGAAGCGCATCTGGCCACGCAGCCAGTAGCCTTCGGAAAGCCCGAAAATTTGCACAAGCGCAGGTCGGTATCCGCCGTGATGCTGCGGCGCCCAGCAACGATCTCACCAATGCGCTGCTGGGGTACACCGATTTCCTTGGCCAGGCGGTAGTTACTGATGCCCATTGGCAGCAGGAACTCCTCACGGAGGATTTCACCGGGGTGAAGCGGGGAGAACTTCTTGCTCATGACGACCTCCATTGCCTTGGGATTTTGAGGCAACAGGGTGTCTAGAGGAATAGGGTCGGTTCACACTGCCCGGCACGGGGAAAGAGAACACCGCTTTCGGCTGGGCCATACACCACTCTGGACTCAAGGAACCAACGCAAGCAGGTTCTCGATCAACTCTTTCAGCTCAGATCGCTGCTCAGTTCCCTCTTGATACATCGAGCGCTGGAGAATTTGGTCGGCATTCATCAGAGGCCAGAATCGATCTGAAACATCGTCCGGCTTCATCCCCACTGCATCACCAATGATCTGCTTGGCATCGCTGATACCGGTGAAATTAACCACCGCACCGGCTTCTTGCAGAATCAAGTCTGGGCACAGGTAGTTCTCGATTTCGCGCTTACGAGTCGAATAAAACGCCCGCCCAAGCCCTTCAACCTCCTGTTTTCGCTTGAGATTGGTCTTGTACTGAAAGGGATCACCAAGATCTGAGTCCAGGAAAACGCACCACGGCAGGCCAATTTCGTCGGCAAGCTGATGGGTAACCCAATGCTTCACGTTTCCACAGCCGCCAACGTGAATTGGGATAAGTCCCTGGTCATCGAGATCACGATCAATAACGTTTGCTGCCTTGAGGGTGCTAGCCGTGTGACGCAAGAAGGTGATATCGCTCTTGCCTTCCACCAAGATGATTCCCTTCGCCCGCTCCATCCCTGTTTCGGGG
>NZ_PTQZ01000334.1 GCF_002943415.1 Amnimonas aquatica
CGCAGGCTCGTGCTAACGTGGCACGAAACCTCGTCACGCCAACGCCACGCCAGCGCCCGCCGGACCGCATGCACCGTCCGGCGTCCTCCGCAGGAAACCCGGGACCCATGCCAGACCATCGCATCGGCGGCCGCCATGCCGCCCTCCTCGCCATGCCGCTGATCGCCGGCGTACTGCTCCCCGGCTGCGCCAGCCGGCCTGCCGCACCGCAGGCGCCGACGCCGCCCGCAGTACCGGCCGCCGGCCAGGCGACTCCAGCTGTCGCACCGGCGACCTTCACCACCTGCCTGGCCGAGCTCAGGCCGCGCGCGCTGGCGGCAGGCATCCGCGAAGACAGCTACGACCGCTTCACCCGTGACCTGGTGCCGGATGACAGCGTGCTGGCGCGCCTCGACCGCCAGCCCGAATTCTCCCTGCCGATCTGGGACTATCTGTCCGGACTGGTCGATGACGAGCGGATTGCGCTCGGCCGGGAAATGCTGGCTCGGCACCGCGAGGTGCTGGCAAGGATCAGCGCCCGCTACGGCGTGCCGGCCGAAGCCGTGGTCGCGGTCTGGGGCGTGGAGAGCAACTTCGGCCAGACCACCGGCAGCTACCCGCTGCTGCAATCGCTGTCGACGCTGAGCTGCGCCGGCCGGCGACAGCCCTTCTTCCGCGGCGAGCTGTTCGCAACCCTGCGCATCCTGCAGGCCGGCGACATTGCGCCGGAACGCCTCTACGGCTCCTGGGCCGGCGCCTTCGGCCAGACCCAGTTCATGCCCAGCACCTACGAGCGCCTCGCCGTCGATTTCGATGGCGACGGCCGCCGCGACCTCATCGACAGCGTGCCCGACGCCCTCGCCTCCACCGCCAACTTCCTGCGGCAGGCGCGCTGGCAGAGCGGCCAGCCCTGGGGGCTGGAGGTGACGCTGCCGAAGGGCTTCAACGCCGGCGGGGAAAGCCGGCGCAACAAGCGGCCGTTGTCCGAATGGAGCACGCGCGGTCTGGTGCGCGCCGACGGCACACCGCTGCTGACCGCCAGTGCCGGCGGCACCACGGCCGGCACAGCGACGACACCGGGGCCGGACACGCCGGCCGGCCTGCTGCTGCCGGCCGGCCCGGACGGCCCGGCGTTCCTCAGCCTGCGCAACTTCGACGCTTTCTACAGCTACAACGCTGCCGAGAGCTACGGACTGGCGATCGCGCACCTGGCCGACCGGCTCGCCGGCGCGGGGCCGTTCCAGCGCGCCTGGCCCACCGACGACCCGCCGCTGTCGCGCGCCCAGCGCCGCGAGCTGCAGGCGCTGTTGATAGCACGC
>NZ_PTQZ01000335.1 GCF_002943415.1 Amnimonas aquatica
GCCGAGAACAGGAAGAAGGGCAGGATGAACAGGCCCGCGCACAGGTTGAGCAGCACCGGCAGCGGCAGGTCGCTGAGGCTGGCGGCGTGGAAGGTCAGGAAGATGACCATGGCCTGCTTGAACACGTTGTCGTTGAGCGCGCCCAGGAACTGGGTCAGGAAGAAGGGCAGGAAGCGGCGGGTCTTCAGCAGGCCGAACTGGTTGCTCATGGGCGGTCCTTGTGTGGCGGCCAGCTGGATGGCTGTCCTCGGGTGTTGATCCTGGGCACCGGTCCCCGGCGCGTGCCTGCGCCGCAGGATGAACGGTGGCCGTCCGCATGGCGCGCGGCGTGGCTGCCCGATTATCATGAGCTTCAGCCCACAGGGGAAGCCGAGTCCGGGAGTACACATGGCCGCGATCTGGGTCGATGCCGATGCCTGTCCGCAGATCGTGCGCGACATCCTGCTGCGTGCGGCGGAGCGCACCGGCGTGCCGGTGACCTTCGTCGCCAACCAGCCCATCCGCCTGCCGGCCGGGCTGCCGGTGAAGGCGGTGCAGGTGCCGCCGGGCTTCGACGTGGCCGACAACTACATCGCCCAGCGCGCCACGACGGAGGACCTGGTCATCACCCAGGACATTCCGCTCGCCGCCGAGGTGGTGAAGAACGGCGCGGCGGCGGTGAGCCCGCGCGGCCAGCGCCACACCAAGGAGAGCATCGGCCAGCGTCTCGCGATCCGCGATCTCATGAGCGACCTGCGTGATGCCGGCATGGTGCGTGGCGGGCCGCCGCCGCTGTCGCAGGCCGACCGGCAGAATTTTGCCAACCAGCTCGACAAGTGGCTGGCCACGGCGAAGCGGGGCTGACGCCATGTCCTGGCCCTTCGCCGGAGGTACCCCGCCCGCTGTGCCGGCCGCCCCCGCTGCCGGCGCGGCCCCGGCTTCCGGCGCGGCCGGCGGTTCGGGCGTCGCTGACGGGCCCGCGCCCGAGCTGCAGGCGCTGGCGCGGCGCCTGCATCGTCCGGCCGCCAGCCTCGCGGCCTTCGCGGAGCTGCCGCCGGAGCGCCTCGAGTGGCTGCTTCGCCAGGTCAACATGGCTTGCCGCCGCGAGGAGGCGGAAGTGCGCCGCGAGCTGCGCCAGTCCGTGCCCTGGCCGTTCCGCTGGCTGGTCAGCCAGCGCCTGAGGCAGCCGCTGTGAGCCGTCTCGCCAGTCGTGCCGAGCAGGCCAAGCTGGCGCGCGAGCTTGGCGTGCCGGATACCGGGCTGGACTTCCTCGCCGATCTGCCGCCGGAGGCGCTGCGGCATTTCCGCGTCGC
>NZ_PTQZ01000336.1 GCF_002943415.1 Amnimonas aquatica
ACCGCATCCTGCTCGCGCTGCTCGGCGTGGAGGCGCTGGCCCTGGTGCTGGGCGTGGCCATCAACCGCCACGAGACCGTCGCCATAGTGACCCTGCTGCCGATCGCCGCGGCATCGCTGCTGCTGGCCGCCTGCTGGTCGGCCTGGCGCCGCCGGCTGCCGGGCTGCGGACTGCTGTTCTGGGCCAGCGCGCTGATCCTGGTCTCGCGCAGCTTCCTGCTGTTCAGCCTGTTCTCCTGGCTGAGCTGGGATATCGAGCCGTACCAGTGGCTGCTCGCCGTCCAGGTCATCCATGCCCTGCTGCTGTTGCTCGCCCTGCTGCCGGATGCGCCGTCGCGCCATGCCAGCGCCGAGCCACACACACCACCGGAGCCCGTGCCTGCCACACCGCTGCAGGCCGCGCTGGGTCAGAGCCAGCGTCCGGACGTGTCCGGCCTCAGCCTGCCGCTGCCGCTGACCGTGCTGGTGGTGGAAGACAATCCGTGGGTGCAGCAGGTGCTGGTCGGCCTGCTCAGCAAGCAGGGGGTGGACTGCATCACCGCGACCGATGGCATGCAGGCGCTGGAGCTGCTCGAGCGGCAGCGCCCCGATGTCGTGCTGATGGACTGCGACCTGCCCGAGCTGGACGGCCTGTCGGCCACCCAGGTCTGGCGCCAGCGCGAACGCGAACGCGGCCTGCGCCCGCTGCCCATCCTCGCGATCACCGCGCATGTATCGGCGGCGCAACGCCAGCAGGCGCTGGACGCCGGCATGAACGACTTCCTGGCCAAGCCCGTCGACATGCGCACCTTGCGCGACACGCTGATCTGCTGGACGCGTCTGTCGTCGCCGGTGCGCTGACCCGGACGGGAGCCTCAGGCGGAAGCGTCGGCGATCGCGCCAGGCACGGCCATCATCAGCAACCCGCCCGGAGAGCGCAGGTCGTGCAGGGGCTCGGCGCGGCCGCGCCGGAACAGCCGGAGCCGGAATGCGGCGAACGGCGTGACCCGCAGCAAGCGGCTTCCGCCTCCCGGCAGCAGGTCGTCGAGCTCGAGCCAGGGCACCAGCCGGGGATTGCCGCCATCGATGCTGATCTCCAGGCGGCAATCGCGGTTGACCATGGTGGCCAGCCAGCGGTAATTGTCGAAACGGGGGGCATCGACCGTCGGTGCCGGCCACCAGCGATCGAACAGGATGGTCTCGCCTGCGACTACCAGGCGACCCAGCCCCAGGGCCAGGGCTTCGCGGCGCTGGCCCTGGGGCAGCACGATCTGGCCCAGTCCGAAGAACGCCGCATCTGGGCGGTCGGTGAA
>NZ_PTQZ01000337.1 GCF_002943415.1 Amnimonas aquatica
GTGGAGCGGCCGCTGCCGACCTATGACCGACAGCTGGTGCGCCTGCTCGAAGACCAGTGCCGCCAGCTGCTGGCGCAACGCCAGCCGGCCGGCGTCGCCGGTCAGGTGCGCCAGTGCCTGCTCGGACCGCTGGGCCTGCTGGCCACGCTGGAGGATGTCGCCGGCGCCCTGCTGGTCTCGCCGCGCAGCCTGCGCCGCAAGCTGGAGGCCGAGGGCGCGAGCTTCCGCGGCATCGTCGAGGAGGCGCGCGAACAGCTGGCGCTGCAGCTGCTGGAAATGACCGACATGAAACTGGACGAGCTGTCGCTGCACCTGGGCTACGCCGACACCGCCAGCTTCACCCGCGCCTTCCGGCGCTGGCAGGGGATCTCGCCAGGCCAGCACCGGACCCGGGCGCGCGCGCCCCAGGACAGCCACGCCTGAATCGGATCAGCGCACCGCCGGCGCCAGCGGGCGGCGGCTGAAGACACCCAGCACCGGCCCGCCATGGGCACGCAGCACCGGCTCGATCTCGCGGAACAGCGCGTGGTAGCGGTAGAACGGCACGCGTGGGAAGGCGTGGTGGATGGAGTGCAGGTTCTGCCCCAGCCAGAACCACTCGAACGGCTTCATCCACACCGGCATGACCAGGCTGCTGGTATTGCGGTAGCGCGCGGTCTCGTCGTACGGGTGGTGCGGACGGTAGGCGAACCAGTAGGCGGTGAACAGCGCGCCGACGAACCAGGCCACGGGCACCAGCAGCACGCCCTGCTGCCAGGGCAGCGCCACCACCAGCGCGACGCGCCAGCCCAGCGCGGTCACCACTTCGGCGACATAGATCAGCTTCTCGTGCAGCGGCGCCGTGGCCCAGTAGCCATGGAACAGGAAGGTCCACTGGTTCCACACGAAATGCACCACTGCCTTCACGAACGGCCAGGCGCCGCCGCCCATGCCGCTGACCACGTGGTCCGGATCCTTGCCCGGCTGGTTGGTGTAGCGGTGGTGGGTGAAGTGCTCCACCCGGTGCGTGCCGTAGGGCACCATGATCATCTGCGCGCTGACATAGCCGCAGAGCTCGTTGAGCCACTTCAGGCCAGCGCGGTCGCCGTGGATGTTGCCGTGCGCGGCCTCGTGCAGCGGCGTGTACGACAGATAGGTCAGCGCCCCCAGCAGCGCGACGCCGGCCCACAGCGGCAGCCCGCCGGTGATCGCCAGCCACAGCGTCGCCACGTAGCCGGCCAGCGTGGCCGCGGTCAGCGCCACCGTGCCCCAGGCCACCAGGCCCATGTGCTGCTTCGCCGCCGCAATCGCC
>NZ_PTQZ01000338.1 GCF_002943415.1 Amnimonas aquatica
AGGCGGGTGCCGCAGCGCGCGCAGTTGGCCACCGTGCCCGGTGGCAGCGGCACCTTGTGCTGCAGCATGTCGCAGGCATGGCAGGCTACGAGCCGGCTTTCCGTCACGATCAGCTCCTCGCCGGGAGAGGCCTCACCGCACCCCGCCCAGGATGACAGGTTCCTGCTCGAGCAGGACTCCGAAACGCTCGCGCACCGACTGGCGCACGGCATCGGCCAGCGCCAGCAGCTCCGCGCCGCTGCCACCGCCGTGGTGCACCAGCACCAGCGCCTGGCGGTCATGGACACCCACGGCGCCGAGGCGGCATCCCTTCCAGCCGGCCTGCTCGATCAGCCAGCCGGCGGCCAGCTTGGCGGTCAAGCCGCCCGGCTGAGGATAGCTGACCACGCCGGGAAAGCGCAGCCGCAACTCATCGGCCTGCTCGACCGGAACCACCGGATTCTTGAAGAAGCTGCCGGCGTTGCCGAGCTCGGCCGGGTCCGGCAGCTTGCTGCGGCGGATGGCGATGACCGCAGTGGCGACATCCTGCGCCGTCGGCGCCGTATCGGCACCGGCCGCCGCCAGCGCCTGGCGGATGTCACCATAGCCGATGCGCAGCGCGGGCTGGCGTGACAGCCGGAAACGCACGCGGACGATGACATGGCGCCCGGGCTCGGCGGACTTGAAACGGCTCTCGCGGTAACCGAAGGCGCAGTCTGCCGCGGCGATGTCGACATACTGCCGCGTCACGCGGTCATACGCGGTCAGCGCGTGCATGACATCCGCCAGCTCGACGCCGTAGGCACCGATGTTCTGCACCGGCGCGGCACCGACCGTGCCGGGAATCAGCGACAGGTTCTCCAGGCCGCCCAGGCCCATGACCAGCGTGCGCTGGGTGAAGGCGTGCCAGTTTTCGCCCGCGGCCGCCTCGACCAGCACCTCGCCGGGCCCGAAGTCATCGGGCGACTGCAGCACGCGGACACCGGACAGCGCCATCTGCAGCACCAGGCCGGGCACGTCGCCGGCGAGCACGACATTGCTGCCCCCCCCCAGGATGGTCACCGCCAGGCCCTGGCCTGCAGCGAACGCCAGGGCCTGCGCCAGGCTGTCCTCGTCGGTGACACGCAGCAGCAGCTCCGCCCGCCCCGGCAGGCCCAGGGTGTTGCTGCCGGACAGGTCGGCATCGGCCTGCAGGCCGGGCAGTGCAATCGGATCAGTCAGGCTCATGGCTCAGCACCCGCAGCCGAACACGCCCTGGCGCTTCAGCAGCGAGCGCAGCAGGCCGTCGCAGGCGGTCTCGACCAGGTCCAG
>NZ_PTQZ01000339.1 GCF_002943415.1 Amnimonas aquatica
AAGAAGAGACGCGCGCGCCGCGACGCGTCCGGAGGAGGCACCATGCTGCCAACCTGGCCCGAGCTGCTGGCCGACCTGCAATCCAACTGGATGCTCTACTGCGCCATGCCGCTGATCGCGGCGGGCATCGGCTACGTCACCAAGATCCTCGCCATCCGCATGATGTTCCAGCCGCTGAAGTTCATCGGCCTGGGCAGGCTGGGCTGGCAGGGCATCATCCCGGCCAAGGCCGAGGTCATGGCCGAGATCATGCACGACACCCTGACCACGCGCCTGATCAAGGCCTNGAGTTCCGCTTCATCCGCAACTCCGGCATCTGGTTCGGGCTCGGCATCGGCTGCGTGCAGGCGGTGGCCTGGGCGCTCACGCACTCGCCGTGGATCATGCCGCTGTTCGGTGGCTTCGTGGGCTGGTTCTCGGACTGGATGGCGCTGAAGATGGTGTTCCGCCCGCGCGAGCCGAAGCGCTACCTGTTCGGCCTGATCCGCTGGCAGGGCCTGTTCCTGAAGCGCCGCAAGGAAGTCGCCGCGGAGTACGGCGCGCTGATCGCGGAAGAGGTGATCACCGCCCACAACATCTTCGAGGCGGCGCTGCGCGGACCGCTGTCCGACCGCCTGTTCGGCGTCATCCAGAAGCACGTGCAGGACATGGTCGACGAGCAGGCCGGCATGGCGCAGCCGCTGGTGGTGCTGGCGGTGGGCAGCGAGAGCTACCGGCAGATGAAGCGCGATATCGCCGCACGCCTGATCGAGCGCCTGCCTGAGACGCTGAAGCATGTCGAGCAGTACGCCGATGACGCCATGGACGTGCGCAACACGCTGGTGAAGAAGATGCAGGAAATGACCGCCGAGGAGTTCGAGGGCGTGCTGCGGCCGGTGTTCGAGCAGGACGAGTGGAAGCTGATCGCGGTCGGCGCCGTGCTCGGCTTCCTGGTCGGCGAGCTGCAGGTCCAGATCATGCTGAGCTGAGCGGCCGGACGCCACTTGCCGGCCGCAGCCAGAGGCAAGATGGTCGGCGGGTGAGAGGCCAGCCGCCGTCAGGGTTCAGCGCGCGGACATCTCGCGCAGGATCATGCCCTGCAGGNTCCAGCGGATGCGCCCGTCCGGGCCGATCAGGAACGAGGTCGGCATGCCCGGCAGGCGGTAGCGCGCGGCGACATCGCCCTTCGGGTCCAGCAGCACGGTGAACGCTGCCGGCGTGACTTTCAGGAAGGCCTCGGCGTCGGCACGGCGCTCGTCGACATTGATCGCGATCACGCGCAGGCCCTTGCCCGCCGACAGTGTCGCGAGC
>NZ_PTQZ01000034.1 GCF_002943415.1 Amnimonas aquatica
CGTCGCTGACCAGTCCGCGCGCCATGCGTTCGCGCCAGATATCCGGGGAAATGCCGGGGAAGCGCTGCGCCAGGTAATCCAGCATCGTCGGCCAGTCACCGGCGGGCAGCCACTGCCGGCTCGGCGACACGCCGTCGATCAGGCGCGTTGCGGAAGCGGGTGCCGGATGGCTGTCTGTGGGGGTATCTGCGGACACGGGGTCTTCCTGGAGAGGCTGCTGCGGCACGGCGTGCGGGTTGCCGGCAGGTCCCGGCTTTCTCTGCTATATCCCGAATGTTACCCGTCATTTCCGCTGCGCGGCCATGCCGGGCATGTATCATCCGCCTATCGATATCGGGGAAGCGTCTTGGATCAGGCTACTGTCATGCCGGCAACGGTCTCCGCCGTACGGGAGGCCCTGGGGCCTGGCGGCCCGTTCGCGGCGAAGATTCCGGGCTACCAGCCACGCGAGCCGCAGCTGCAGATGGCCGAGGCGGTGGCCGGCGCCTTTGATGACGGCAGCCTGCTGCTGGTCGAGGCCGGCACCGGCACCGGCAAGACCTATGCCTACCTGGTGCCGGCCATCCTGTCAGGCAAGCGCACCATCGTCTCCACCGGTACCCGCAACCTGCAGGACCAGCTCTTCCACCGCGACCTGCCCATGGTGCGCCAGCTGCTCGGCCGGCCGCTGCGCACGGCGCTGCTCAAGGGCCGCAGCAACTACCTCTGCCCGTACCGGCTGCAGCAACACCTGGAAGAGGGCGACCTGCCCTCGAAGCAGGCCGTGCACGACTTGCACCGGGTCGCGGCCTGGGCCGGCAAGACCGAGCTTGGCGACATCGCCGAACTGCTCGACATCGCCGAGGATTCGCCGGTGTGGCCGCTGGTGACCAGCACGGCCGACAACTGTCTGGGCCAGGAGTGCCCGAAGCTGGCCGACTGCCCGCTCATGAAGGCGCGCGAGAAGGCGGCCGAGGCCGAGCTGATCGTGGTCAACCATCATCTGTTTTTCGCCGACAAGGCGCTCAAGGACCGCGGCTTCGGCGAGCTGCTGCCGGAGGCCGACGCCGTGGTCTTCGACGAGGCCCACCAGCTGCCCGAGACCGCCGCCATGTTCTTCGGCCAGAGCCTGTCGTCACGTCAGATCCATGACTTGCTGGCCGATGCCCTGCGCGAAGTGCTGGCGGCCGGCGGCGACCTGCGCGGCATGAACGACCTGGTGCAGAACCTGGAAACGCGGCTGGCGGCTTTTCGACTGCTCATGGGCGAGGAGGCGCGCAAAGGCGTCTGGCGCGAGGTCAGCGGGCACGCCGACATGCCGGCGGCCATCGAGGCGGTGAAAATGGCGCTGGCCTGCGTCACCGAGGCGCTGGCGGCGCTGAAGGACCGCAGCAAGGGGCTGGAGAGCTGCCACCGTCGCGCCGAGGACCTGTCCGAGGCGTTCACCGAACTGACCGGGCCGACGCCGGAGAACCAGGTGCACTGGTTCGAGACCTTCCGCAAGGGCTTCGTGCTGCAGTGGACGCCGCTGGAAATCGCGGGGCCGTTCCGCGAGCTGCTCGACCGCGAGCCGATGACCTGGGTGCTGACCTCGGCCACGCTGGCGGTGCGCAACGATTTCCGCCACATCGCCATCCAGCTCGGTCTGCCGGACGATATCGCCACGCTGCAGCTGCCCAGCCCCTTCGCCTACGAACAGCAGGCTGTGTTCTACGTGCCGCGCGGCCTGCCGGACCCGGGCAGCTTCGACTACACCCGGGCCACGCTCGAGGCCGCCGTGCCGGTGCTGCGCGCCAGCCGGGGCAGGGCTTTCTTCCTGTTCACCTCGCACCGCGCGCTCAAGGAGGCGGCCGAGTGGCTGCCGAAGCAGCTCGACTTCACCTTCCTGGTGCAGGGCACGCAGCCCAAGGCCGAGCTGCTGCGCCGTTTCGCCAGCACGCCGGAATGCGTGCTGCTGGCCACCGGTGCCTTCTGGGAGGGCGTGGATGTGCGCGGGCAGGCGCTGTCGCTGGTGATCATCGACAAGCTGCCGTTCGCGTCGCCGGGCGAGCCGGTTGTCGCAGCCCGCCTGGATGCGTATAAAGCCCGGGGCCGCAATCCGTTCACGGCCTATCAGCTGCCGGCGGCCATCATCGCCATGAAGCAGGGCGCCGGCCGCCTGATCCGCGACGTGCTCGACACCGGCGTGCTCATGGTCTGCGATCCGCGCCTGGTCGGGCGACCCTACGGCCAGCTGTTCGTGCAGAGCCTGCCGCCCATGCGACGCACGCGCAGCCTGGAGGAAGTGCAGGGCTTCTTCCGTTTCATCAACGAACTGGAGCCGCAATCGGCATGAATCTGCTGGCCCTGGAGACTGCCACCGAACATTGTTCGGTGGCCCTGCTGCGCAGCGCCGTCGACGGCAGCCACGAGGTGCTGGTACGCCGCCTGCATGCGCCACGGCAGCAGACCGAGCTGATCCTGCCCATGATCGACGAGGTGCTGGCCGAGTCCGGCCTGCGTCTGAACCAGCTCGATGGCCTGGCCTATTCCCGGGGTCCGGGCGCCTTCACCGGCGTGCGCATCGCCGCCGCGGTGGCGCAAGGACTGGCGCTGGGTGCCGACCTCGGCGTGGTGCCGGTGTCCAGCCTGCAGGCGCTGGCCCAGGGAGCCTGGCGCGCCACCGGCGCCGAAGCGGTGCTGGCCAGTTTCGATGCGCGCATGCAGGAGGTGTATGCGGGTGCTTTCCTGCTCGGCGCCGAAGGCAGCGAGCAGGCAGGTCTCATGCAGCCGCAGACGGCCGAGGTCGCGGCCCGCCCGGAGGCACTGCCGGAGGCGCTGGTGCTGGCCTGGAGCGCCATGGTCGATGCCGCGCTGTCGCCGCGTCGCGCCGCCACCGCGGTTGGTGCCGGCTCCGGCTGGGGCAGCTATGCCGAGGCGCTGGGGCGTCAGCTGCCGGTCGCGGTGATCGCCGCCGAGCTGCCGCCCGATGCCGAGGATGTCGCCCTGCTGGCTGCGCCGGGGCTGCGTGCCGGCGCGGCGGTGGCGCCCGAGCTGGCGCTGCCGGTGTACCTGCGCGACGATGTCTGGAAGAAACTGCCGGGAAGATGACATGAGTCGAGACGAGCCACTGGCCTGGGACCATCCCGATCCGCACATCCTGCGCGTCAGCGTCAGCGACGAGCACATCGATGTCATGCGCCACACCAACAACGTGGTCTACCTGCAGTGGCTGGAGGCCGTGGCCTGGTCGCATTCGCAGCACCTCGGCCTGGGGCCGGCCGAGTACGAGGCGCTCGGGCATGGCATGGTGGTGCGCCGCCACGAGCTGAACTACATCCAGGCCACGCGCCTGGGCGAGCACCTGAGCCTGGCGACCTGGCTGACGCAGGTCGACCGGCTGTCGACGCACCGCTGCTACCAGTTCATCCGCGAGGATGACGGGCAGACGGTATTCCGCGGCAGCACCCATTTCGTTTGTGTCGACATCGCCGAAGGCCGCATCCGCCGCATGCCTCCGGCCTTCTTCGAAGCCTATTCCGCCGCGGCGCTCCCGCCCGGTGCACTGAAGGACTGATTCATGGATTACCTGCTGTACCTGCAAGCCCTGATCATGGGCATCGTCGAGGGCCTGACCGAATTCCTGCCGGTGTCGAGCACCGGTCACCTGATCGTCACCGCCGAGCTGCTGGACTTCTGGACCGAAGACAAGCGCGTGGTGTTCGAGATCGCCATCCAGCTCGGCGCCATCCTCGCGGTCTGTTTCGATTACCGCGAGAAAATGGCGCAGATCACCACCGGCTTCTTCCGTCGCGAAGCCGTGGCCACGCGCTTCGTCACCAACCTGCTGCTGGCCTTCCTGCCGGCCATGGTGATCGGCTACTTCGCCATCGACTTCATCAAGGGCGTGCTGTTCGACCCGATGGTGGTCGCGACCATGCTGGTGCTGGGCGGCATCGTCATCCTCTGGGCCGAGCGCCGCGAGCATGTCATCCATGTCCATGATGTCGACGACATGCGCTGGCAGGACGCGCTCAAGATCGGTTTCGCCCAGTGTCTGGCCATGATCCCCGGCACCTCGCGCTCCGGCGCCACCATCATCGGCGGCCTGCTGTTCGGCCTGTCGCGCAAGACCGCCGCCGAGTTCTCGTTCTTCCTGGCGGTGCCGACCATGATCGCGGCCACCGTCTACTCGGTGTGGAAGCACCGCGACGAATTCATCCTCGCCGACCTGCCGGTGTTCGCCATCGGCTTCATCGCGGCTTTCCTGGTCGCGGCCTGGGTGGTCAAGGCGCTGGTCCGCTTCGTGTCCACCCACGGCTTCACGGTGTTCGCCTGGTACCGCATCGCCTTCGGCCTGTTCATCCTGATCAGCGCCTGGACCGGCTTGATCAACTGGGGCTGATACCGGCCATGCTCGCTGCCGCCCTGCCCGTGGTCGTGGCATCACCGGAGCTGCTGCCGCTGGCCGCGGTGCTGGCGGCGGAGCAGGGCTGGCTGCCGCCAGAGCTGCTCGCCGACCGCAAGCGCGATCTCGCGCGGCTTGCCAGCGCCGGCCATGCTGCCGCGTTGCTGCTGGACGGCGAGGGGTTGGCGCTACAGGCGCTGGAGTTTCCCTTGCCGGGGCCGGTCCGGGTCGATTTCGTGCATGGCGAGATGCGCTGGCGCGCCAGCCACGGCGCCGCCGGTGAAATGGTCGCGCGCGCCTGTGGCGTCCGCAAGGGCGCGACACCGCGCATTGTCGATGCCACCGCCGGCCTCGGGCGCGATGCCTGGCTGCTCGCCAGCCTCGGTTGTCAGGTGCAGCTCTGCGAGCGCTCGCCGGCCATTGCCGCGCTGCTGCGTGACGGGCTCGCGCGCGCGGCAGCCGAGCCGACGCTGGCCGCTACAGCCGCACGCGTGACCCTGATCGCCGAGGATGCGCTCGCGCATCTGCGGCGACTGGCATCGCTGCCGCCGGAGCAGCGGCCCGAGGTGGTCTATCTCGATCCCATGTTCCCGCACCGCGACAAGTCGGCGTTGGTGAAGAAGGACATGCGGGTGTTCCGCAGCGTGGTGGGGGCCGACCTGGATGCCGATGCCCTGCTGGCGCCGGCACGGGCGGTGGCGACACGCAGGGTGGTGGTCAAGCGGCCCCGGCTGGCGCCGGACCTGGCCGGCGTGGTGCCGCACGAGCGCATGACCGGGCAGAGCAACCGCTTCGACCTGTACGCGCCGGCGAGCTGAGTCGCCGCGCGCATCTCGCTGGCCGGGCGGTCCGTCAGCCGCCCTTGCCCTTGCGCTTTGCCGCCGCCTGCTCCATGGCCAGCAGCGCCGCCGCCACTTCCTCGTCGGTGATCAGCGTGACCTGCTGGATGGCCTGGCGGATGCCGCTCGGCAGCACTTCCAGGGCTTCGTCGGCGAGCGCGCTCAGGCGCTCGTCGAAGACTAGGTGGCCATCGTCCGTGGTGCACAGGAAGCCGAGGCCCTTGAGGGTGTCGAGGAAGCCGCGGAACAGGGTCTTGTCGAAGAATTCCGGCGCGCTGAACTCGCGCACGAACGACAGGCGCTGCGCGAGCAGGTGGCAGAGTTCCTCCAGCTGCTGCTGGGTGAGCCTGCCGGAGCCGCGCTGGTTCAGCACGGTGATGGTCATGTGGTAGCGCACCAGGGTCTGGCGCAGGGCGCGGCTGAGGATGTGCAGGCGGGCGTAGGCTTCGCTGCTGCTGCCCGGACGGACATAGCGCTCGCCGTCGATGCCGAGCAGGCCGAGGCCCGCCATGGCTTCCAGATAGGCGTCGACCACGTCCGGCAGCTGGTCATCGCTCCAGATCAGGAACAGTTCGGACTTCAGGAACGGGTAGACCGAGCGCACCATGTGCAGGGCCTGCTCGCGGGTGGCCGAGCCGCGCTGCAGCAGGAGCACGGCCAGCAGCGACGGCAGCACGAACAGGTGCAGGGTGTTGTTGCGGAAGTAGGTCATCAGCACGCCTTCTTCCTCGTGCAGGTACAGCAGGTCACCCAGCGGGTGCTTGCGGCGCTGCAGGATCTTCAGCTCCTCGCCGTAGGCGATCATGGCGTGGCCGTCGAGGTCGGTGACCTGCACCAGCGCGGAGTAGGGCACGGCGGCGAGCAGGGCCTTGTTCAGTTCCAGCTGCTCGGCGAGCTGGTCTTCGTCGATGGCGTGCTTGGGCGTGGACAGCAGCACCAGGCTGAGCAGGTTGATCGGGTTGACCACGGCGCTGGCGTTGATGCCGGTGCTGATCCGGCTGCCCAGGGCCAGCGAGGTGGCAGTGAATTCGGGGCGCTCGGCGGCGCCGGCGTCGCCGCGCCAGCCCGGCATGCCGGCGTCCAGCACGTCGTTCAGGTAGATCGGCTCGCCGAAGCTGAGGTGCACCTTGCCGAACACCTTCTGCAGCTTGCGCACCGACATGGCCAGCGAGAACAGGTTCTCCTTCTCCTTGGGCTTGCCCTGCAGCTCGCCGATGTAGGTGCCGCCCTCCATCAGCTTCTCGTAGCCGATATAGGCGGGGATGAACACCAGCGGGCGGTTGTGGTCGCGCAGGTAGCTGCGCAGGGTCATGTTGATCATGCCCAGCTTGGACGACAGCAGGCGGCCGGTGCGGCTGCGGCCGCCCTCGACGAAGTACTCGATCGGGAAGCCGCGGCTGAGCATCTGGTGCAGGTACTCGTTGAACACGGCGCCGTAGAGGAAGTTGTCCTTGAAGGTGCGGCGCAGGAAGAAGGCACCGCCGCGGCGCAGCAGGCCGCCGACCACCGGCATGTTGAGGTTGGCGCCGGCGGCGATGTGCGGGGTCATGTAGCCGCGGGTGAAGATCACGTACGACAGCAGCAGGTAGTCGATGTGGCTGCGGTGGCACGGCACGTAGATGATCTCGTGATCGGTCGCGTGCTTCTCGATGACCTCCATGTTGTGCACGGTGACGCCGTTGTACAGGCGCGTCCACAGCCAGGTCAGGAAGATCTCCAGGAAGCGGATCACCGGGTAGGAGTAGTCCGAGGCGATCTCGTTGCCGTACAGGCGCGCGCGCGATTCCGCGACTTCCCGGCTGACCCCGCGCTCCATGACCTCGCGGGCGATGGCGGCTTCCACCGGCTCGCTGCGCATGATCTCGTCGAGCAGCGTGCGCCGGTGCGACATGTCGGGACCGATGGCCGCCGAGCGCTGGCGCCGGAAGTGCACGCGCAGCACGCGCGAGACCTTGCGCAGCGTGCGTTCGCTGCTTTCGGTCTCGCTGCTGAGCTGGCGCAGCGACAGCGGCGGGTTGATCTTGAGCATGGTCTGGCGACCGTGCAGGAGGATGGTGATCAGCTGCTTCAGTGCCGTCGGCGTGGCCCAGGAGTCGGCGAACAGCACTTTCAGCCAGGAGCTTTCCTTCTCCGGCGAGCGGCCCCAGAGAATGGTCACCGGCACCAGCTGCACATCGAGCGTGGGGTCGGCGTGCACGGCATCGACCAGCGACACCAGGCGCGGCGAGTGGGCGTGTGGCGGGCGTGCCAGCGGGTTGCGCTGCTCGCGGGTCAGGAACAGCAGCGAGTAGCGCTCGCGCAGGCCGTGCTGGCGCATGGAACGCATGGGCCGGGGCAGACCCAGGCGGCGGGTCTCGGTGTCCAGCACCAGCACGTTGGACAGCAGGCGGTTCTGCAGCACGTAGCAGATCGGCTTGTCCGGGTCGATGCCCAGCAGTTTCAGGTCGTGCGGCAGCACCTGCACCCTGACCCAGAGATACATCAGCTTGCGGATGATGAGGCGGAACAGGCGATCCAGACCGAAGAGGCTGAGCATGCGTATGGGTCCTTGAAACTGTCACGGTGCGCAGCGGTACAGTGCGGCGCGCAAAATGTTGTGCCGAGTGTAACAAAACCCGGACAATTGCAGCCTGACCGGTCAGGCTGTCTGTCCGGATTTGTTTCAAGCGCGTGTCGAGACTGGGAGTGCCGGAATGTCTGTCGTGATGCAGGAGCTGCTGCAGCTGCTCGATCTGGAAAACCTGGAAATCAACCTGTTCCGTGGCAAGAGCCACGATTACTTCGGCAAGAACGTGTTCGGCGGCCAGGTGCTGGGCCAGGCCCTGATGGCGGCCGGCCGCACGGTCGACGGCGAGCGCCTGGCGCATTCGCTGCATGCCTACTTCCTGCGTCCCGGCGACCCGACGACGCCGATCGTCTACCAGGTCGAGCGCGTGCGCGACGGCAAGAGCTTCACCACCCGCACGGTGAAGGCGATCCAGCACGGCGAGATCATCTTCACCATGATGGCCTCTTTCGCCGACGCCGAAGACGGCTTCGATCACCAGCTGCCCATGCCCGAGGTGCCGGGTCCGGAAGGCTTGCCCAGCGAGCTGGACCTGCGCCGTATGGTGGCGCCCTACGTGCCGGAGAAGTACCGCGCGCTGCTGGAGTCCGACCGGCCCATCGAGCTGCGCCCCATCGACCCGGTCAACCCCTTCGCGCTGGAGCCGCGCGAGCCGCAGCGCGCGCACTGGATGAAAGCGCAGATGACGCTGCCGGACGATCCCTTCCTGCACCAGTGCATGCTCGCCTTCGCCTCCGACTTCGCGCTCATGGGCACCGCCATGCTGCCGCACGCCGCGCATTTCATGCAGCCGGACATGCAGTGCGCGAGCATCGACCACGCCATGTGGTTCCATCGTCCGTTCCGCATCGACGAATGGCTGCTCTACCACATGGACGCGCCGTCGGCCTCGGCGGCCAAGGGCATCAACCGCGGCCTGATCTACACGCAGGATGGCACGCTGGTGGCCTCGACGGCGCAGGAAGGCCTGATCCGCCGCCGGCCGCCGCGCCAGCCGGCCTGACCGGTGACCGCTCCCGGGTCGGCCTCAGTCAGCCTTGCGGAACGCCACCACGTTGCTCGGCGGCGCCAGGTCGGGGCGCAGGAACTCGCGCAGCTCGACTTCCCGCGCCTGCGCATCGGCGTAGCCGAGGTCCATCAGCGCCTGCGCGTAGGGTGCCTCGAACAGCAGGTAGCTGAGCAGGTTGGAACCGGCGCGCTTGAACATGCCGGAGCCGCGCACGAAGAAGCGGATGGAGCGCGGCAGGGTGTGGGCGTAGCGCGCCGCCAGTTCCTCGATGCGTGAAATCGGCGGCGCCAGCACCATGTACTGCACCGGCCGCAGCAGGGTCGAGGCCTCGCTGGGCAGCAGGCTGACGGTCTGGTTGATGCGGTGCAGGCGCTCCAGGTCCATCTCCAGGCTGTCCACGAACGAGCTGCTCATGATGTGGCCGATGATCTGCGCCAGGCTCGGGTAGCCGCTGGTCATGCGCCGGCCCTGGCTGCCGCCGGAAGCACCGGAGCCGATCACCAGGATGCGCCGTGCACCGAGATGCAGCGCCGGGCTCACCGGCGCCAGCTGGCGCAGGGCGCCGTCGCCGTAGTATTCGCCGTCCAGCTCCACCGCCGGGAACAGCAGCGGAATGGCGCTGGAGGCCATGAGGTGGTTGATGCCCAGTTCGCAGCGATGCCCGCGTCGCCGTGCCCGGCCCCAGTCCTCGAGATCGCTGTCGCCCTGGTAGAAGCTCACCGAGTCGCCGCGCGTGTAGCTGCAGGCGGTGATGCACAGCGCCCGCAGGTGTCCGGCCTGTATCGAGGCCGGCAGCCGTTGCAGGTCCAGCGAGCGCGTCAGCAGGGCGGCCAGCGGCTGGTTGTCCAGCAGCGACACCGGCGCGGTCTTGTTGAACAGGCCGAGGCTGAGGTTGCTGAGCCAGCGGATGGCGCTGCTCAGCACGCCGGGCCAGTCGGTGCGGTAGACCTGGGAGCTGTCGAAGTTGCTCCAGACCTCGCGCAGATGCTCCACGCCCTCCTGGAAGCAGGCGGCGTGGACGGCGAGGTTGGCGGCGTTGAGCGCGCCCGCGGAGGTGCCGCAGATGATCGGGAAGGGATTGCCGCAGGCGGGCGGCATCATGTCGGCGATGGCCTGCAGCACGCCCACCTGATAAGCGGCGCGCGCGCCGCCGCCGGACAGCACCAGCGCCGTGGCGCCGGGGAGGGGAGATGCGGGTGCCTGCATGCCTGTGCCCTCGTGTCAGGGCCGGCGTGCATGGCGCCGGCCTCCATGTCTCCGACTTTCCCCCGCTTTCAGCGGGCTTGCAAGCCTGCCGCGGTCGGTTGCTGTCTGCTTTCGGTGGACCTCTTGTAACCGGGCGCCTATGCTGTGCCGATCCGGAGCGGAACCCCTGCATGTCACGCTTTCACTCGCCGAGCTCTGCTTTCCTGCAGGGCGTCCTGCTTTTCGCGTTGGCGGCCTGCCTGTCCGCCTGGGCGCTCCGGGCCGGCTTGCCGGCCGGGCCGCAGGCGGCGGACATCATCTGGCAGCTGCGTCTGCCGCGTCTCCTGCTGGCGCTGGTGTCCGGCGCCGCGCTGGCGCTTGCCGGACTCTGGCTGCAGACCCTGTTCCGCCATGCCCTGGTCGAGCCCGGCCTGCTCGGCGTCAGCACCGGCGCCGGACTGGCCGCCGTGCTCTCCCTGCTGCTCTGGCAGGACCTGATCTGGCTCATGCCGCTGGCTGCCTTCGCCGGCGCCGGCCTGTCGCTGCTGCTGGTGCTGGCGCTGGCGCGCCGCTACCAGCTGCAGCCCGAGGCGCTGCTGCTGGTCGGCATCGCGCTCAATGCCCTGCTGGCGGCGGGCACCCAATTGCTGCTCATCCTGGGACCGGACATCAGTCTGCGTGCCGGCAGCTTCTGGCTCATGGGCAGCTTCGCCTATGCCGAGTGGCGCTGGTTGCTGCCCGGCATGGCACTGGTGCTGGTGCTCATGGCCTGGGGGCTGCGCCGGGCGTCATCTTTCGATCTCTGGCTGCTGGGCGAGCGCGAGGCCGGCCTGCTCGGCCTGCCGGTGCCGCGTTTCCGGCGCCAGGTGATCTGGGGCAGCGCGCTGCTGGTGGCGGTGGCGGTGGCCCAGGCCGGCAGCGTGGCCTTCATCGGCCTCATGGCGCCGCACATCGCGGCCCGACTGACCGGTTGCCAGCATGCCCGCCTGATGCCCGTGGCCATGCTCGTCGGCGGCTTGCTGGCGGTCTTCGCCGATACCCTTGCGCGTACCCTGCTGGCGCCGCTGGAGCTGCCGGTGGGTGTCATGACGGCCCTGCTGGGAGCGCCGTTCTTCCTGTTCGTGCTGCATCGGCGGTGGCGGGCATGAGCGGCCTCGATATCGCCGCGCAGCCTCTGCGCAATCCGGCCGGCGAGGTGGTGCTGACCCTGCCGGCGCTGTCCTTGGCGGCCGGGGAGCGCTGGGCGGTGCTGGGGCCGAACGGTGCCGGCAAGAGCACTTTCCTGCGTCATTGCGCCGGCCATGATCCGCGCCGGCATGACAGCGGCACCGCGTCCGCATGGCAGTGGCAGGGCCGGCCGCTGCCGCTCTGGCACGATGCTGGCTGGGCCCGGGTCCGCGCTTTCCTGCCGCAGCAGCACCAGCTGTCCGCACCGCTCAGCGTGCATGCCCTGCTGCGCA
>NZ_PTQZ01000340.1 GCF_002943415.1 Amnimonas aquatica
CCAGCCTTTTGTCAGCAACCTCGGCTTCGGCGACATCCGCGAAGTCGCCAAGCAGGACAACTCCGCCGCCAAGAGCATCTTCGACGCGCTCGGCAAGGGCATGGGCCTGGCCAATGCCGGTGGCGCCGCCAGCAGCCGCAGTAGCAACATCGCGGTCACCAACAACCAGGCCTACAGCGAGGCCGCGCTGGACGCCCTGGGCATGGCCACCGGTACCTTCGCCGGCTGGTTCGCCAAGCACCCGGCACCCTGAGCCGCGGGCAACACGAAAAAGGGCCGGTCCGGCAACGGATCGGCCCTTTTTCTTGTCTGCAGGATGCTGCCGGCCTCAGGAACGGCTGTTGTCGGCCACCACGGCCTGCGGCCGGCCGCGCGGCTGGTCGCAGCTGAGCAGGTGCGAGGTCTTCAGCCAGCGCTGGTCGGGATAGTAGGAGAACAGGAACTGGCCGCCCTTGAGGGTGTCGATGAGCTGGCGCGCCACGCCCAGGCGCACCGCCGGGCAGCCCCAGCTGCGGCCGAGGCGGCCCAGGCTGCCGCCGATGCTGTCGTTCACGTAGGGCGCGCCGTGCATGACGATGGCGCGTTCGCGGGCGCGGTCGTTGAAACCGGGCTCGAGGCCGTCGAGCCGCAGCGAGTAGCCGTTGCTGCCGACATAGGTCTCGTCGGTGCGGAACAGGCCGATGCTGCTGGCCAGGCTGCCATTCTCGTTGGAAAAGAAGCGGGTCAGGTTGTCGCCGGAGTTGCGGCCGTGGGCGACCAGCTCGCGGAACATCAGCTTGCGCCGCTCCAGGTCGAAGACCCACAGCCGCGGCTGCAGCGACGGCCGCGAATAGTCGATCACCGCCAGCCGAGATGACGCCGGCATGCCGTCGCGGGTGGCGCACTGCAGCGACTGCAGGGCCAGGCCCAGCACCGAACGGTCGATGTCCGGCGCCGCGCTGGCGAGCGCGCGTCCGAGTTCGGCGGCGGCATCACCACCGGTCTCCGCGTCTGCCGGCGGTGTCATTGCCAGTGGCGACCCGGGCAGCGGAGACACGGCCAGCGGCGACGGCGCTGCCGTGACCGGTCCCGCCGCGAAAAACGGCAGGAGCATCAACCCGACCTGGCGCAGCCGCGTTCTCATGCAGGGACTCCGTGACTTATGCTTGGGGCTCATGCCGGATGCACCCGTTCGGTGCATCCGGTACGCGCGACCTGAATCATCTTCACACTATGGGGCCGCCCGGCGGCCATCTCAAGGGAAAAGGACCGATGACCTCCGGACAACGCCTGACACATCTGCTGC
>NZ_PTQZ01000341.1 GCF_002943415.1 Amnimonas aquatica
CGGCATCTCCCGATACCTGCTTCCTCGCCTGCGACCCGGATGGCGTGGCGCTGGCCTACCTGTTTTCCCTGCCCTGGCGCGCCGGCAGCCTGCCGCCGCACAACGCGCCGGCCTGCGTGCTGCCGGCGTCGCCGGACTGTATCTACCTGCATGATCTCGCGGTGTCGCCGGCGGCGCGCGGCAGTGGCGCCGCCGGGCTGATGGTCGCCCGTTTCTTCACGGCGGCGCGGGCGCTGGCGCTGCCGCAGGCCTGCCTGGTGGCGGTGCAGGCATCGGCGCCGTTCTGGGCGCGTCACGGTTTCGCCGTGGTGGATGATCCGGCGCTGCGCCCGGCCAGCCTCGCCAGCTATGGCGAGGCCGCGCGCTACATGGCCCGGCTGCTCTGACCTGGTCGTGCTGACCCGGCCGCGCTGACCCTGTCGCTGGCGGGCGCTGCCCGCTGCGCGAGGGCAGGCCGGTTCGCCCGGCGTGGTGTCAGAAGTCGCCGTAGAGCTGCTGCAGCACCGCCAGCGCGGCCACCGGCGCGGTCTCGGTGCGCAGCACGCGCGGGCCCATCTGCCAGGGCCGGAAGCCGGCGCCGACGGCGGTGCCGATCTCGGCTTCGCTGAGGCCGCCTTCGGGGCCGATCAGCAGCGCCACGCTGGCGGGCCGGTCGGCGGCAGCCAGCACCGGCGGGCCGCCGCTGACCGCCGGTGCCAGCACCCATTTCTGCGTCGCGCCCACGCGCGCCAGCCAGTCCGCCAGCGCCACCGGCGGGTGCAGCGGCGGCAGGGTGTTGCGGCCGCACTGCTCGCAGGCGCCGGTGATCACGCGTTGCCAGTGCGCCAGCTTCTTGTCCGCCCGGTCCTCGCCGCGCAGCTTCAGCTCGCAGCGTTCGCTGTCGAGCAGGGTGATCTCGCTCACGCCCAGCTCGACGGCCTTCTGCAGCGCGTAGTCGAGGCGGTCGCCCTTGCTCATGACCAGGCCCAGGTGGGTGTGCAGCGGCGATTCGGTGGTCGGTGCCGACACCGACTGCACCAGCACGCGCGCGCTGCGCTTGCCGGCTTCCTGCAATGTGACGGTGGCCTGCCGGCCCTCGCCGTCGAACAGCTCGGCGCTGTCGCCGGGGCGGGCGCGCAGCACGCGGGTCCAGTGGTGGGTGGCATCCTCCGGCAGGTCGAGGTGGTCGCCGGCGACCAGCGGCAGGGGGACGTAAAGGCGCGGCATGGGGGGGCTCCGGACGGGCGCGGTGTCATCGGCCGTCATTCTGGCATAAGCTCGGGCGCATGA
>NZ_PTQZ01000342.1 GCF_002943415.1 Amnimonas aquatica
CCGGGGCGGGCGGCCTGCATGGTGGTTATGTTGTTGGTAACCCAATATACTGCCCTAATGAACAGTATTTATGCAGGCAGCCCGCCCCAGCTTCCGCTCCCCTTCTTCGAGGCCAGCATCCCCGCCGGCTTCCCGTCGCCCGCGGCCGACTATGTCGAGCGCCGCATCGACCTCAACGAGCGGCTGGTGCATGACGCCGCCGCCACCTTCTTCGTGCGCGCCGCCGGCGAGTCCATGAAAGATGCCGGCATCCAGGACGGCGCCATCCTGGTGGTGAACAGCGCCCGCATCGCGGTGCCCGGAGACATCGTGATCGCCAGCGTCGATGGCAGGCATACGGTGAAGCGGCTGCGGCAGGTCGGTGGTCGCTACGAGCTGCATCCCGACAATGCGAGCGGCCGGTATCCGGTGATCCGGGTCAGCGAGGAGCTGCACATCTTCGGAGTGGTCACGGCCTGCATCGTCGAGTTCGCCACCCTTAATGGTGCCCGCTGAGGCTGCCATGCAGGCCCATGCCCTGGTCGATGCCAACAACTTCTACGCCACCTGCGAGAAGATCTTCCAGCCCGGGCTGGAGGGCGTGCCGCTGGTCGTGCTGTCGAACAACGACGGCTGCATCGTTTCGCGTTCGGCCGAGGCCAGGGCGCTGGGGCTGCCCATGGCGGCGCCCATCCACCAGTGGCAGGGCTTCTGCGAGCAGCACGGTGTCGTGATCAGGAGCTCCAACTACACCCTCTACGGCGACATGAGCGAGCGCATGCTCATGGTGCTGCAGGGCCTGTGTCCGGTGGTCGAGAGCTACTCGATCGACGAGTCCTTCCTGGACCTGACGGGGTTGTCCGACCTGACCGCCAGGGCGCGGGATATCCGCACCAGGCTCAGGCGCGGCACGCACATCACCTGCGGGGTGGGCATCGGCCCGACCCGGACCCTGGCCAAGCTGGCTAACCTCATCGCCAAGCAGCAGCCGGGCACGGATGGCGTGTTCAGCCTGTTCGACTGCGCGCAGTCCGAACAGGATGCGCTGATGGCGGCGCTGCCCGTGCGCGCGGTCTGGGGCGTCGGCTCGCGGCTGGGCCGGCGCCTGACCGCCGAAGGCATAAGCTCCGTGCTAGATCTCAAGCGTGCCGCGTCGAGCGGCATCCGGCAGCGTTATGGCGTCGTGCTGGAAAAGACCGTGCGGGAGCTGAACGGACAGCCCTGCCTGGACATGGAGGAGGTTGGCAGGCCCAGGCGGCAGATCGTGTCATCGCGCTCCTTCGCCGCC
>NZ_PTQZ01000343.1 GCF_002943415.1 Amnimonas aquatica
ATGTGGCGCTTGACGGTGATCAGCGAAAGCCCGAGCCGCGACGCGATGGCGGCATAGGTCATGCCGTCGAGCTGGGACAGGAGGAAGATGTCGCGCGTCTGTACCGGCAGGCTGTCGAGCAGGGCGTCGATGCGCACCAGCGCCTCGATGATCAGCGCCTGCTCCTCGGCCGACGGCGCCACCTGCTCCGGCCGTGCCGCCAGCGTCTCCAGCCAGGCGCGCTCGATGCCCTGGCGGCGGAAGTGATCGACCAGCAGCCCGCGCGCGATGGTGGCGAGATACGCCCGGGGCTCGTGCAGCGATGCCGGATCGCGGCGCGTGTGCATCAGGCGCACGAAAGTGTCGTGCATCATGTCCGCCGCATGACTGCCGCTGCCCAGCTGCTTGCGCAGCCAGCCCTGCAGCCAGCCATGGTGCTCGTGATACAGCACGCCGACACGTTCTTGATAGGAGAGCTCTGGCACGATGATCCAGCCGTCCGGACGCGCCGCCCGGCGGGCAGACGCGAATGACCATGAGAATTCTTCTCATCTTATGATCGGCCATCGGCCATCGGCCATGTGCAAGCGCTAGCGAGGTCTGCCTGCAGACCGCCCGGCCGGGAAACGGGCCGGCACGCTCGACGTGAAAAGCAAAAAGGCCCGACCGAAGTCGAGCCTTTTGCGAAATGAATGGTGGCCGAGGGCAGAATCGAACTGCCGACACGCGGATTTTCAATCCGCTGCTCTACCAACTGAGCTACCCGGCCACGCAAGGCGCGTATTAAAGCGGGGCGGCCCGGCAACGTCAAGCCCGAAGCCTGCCGGAACCATCTTGCGCGAAGCCTGGGTGGTCAAAACACGACCAGCACCGGCATGCCCGCCCGTCTGCCTGCAGCAACGCCCGCCGAAAGCCATGGCAACCGCCCGGATATCCGCAACCGGTAAAGGTCGTGGCCAGAGTTAACAAATAAAATTGAAAAGTTCAGTAAATCATCCGGTTGCTATCAATGCGCATGGCTTTTGTATATTCATTGATGACGTGCATTCAATGAAACGTCATGGCCAAGAAACCGTCGCCGACGCCCATCCGGTTCGACCCCGCTATCTATTATGACTACGGCATCTCCCGGCGACGGCGGCCCAAGGGTCTCCTGCTCGCCCTCTGCGTCGTGAGCGCGATCGCCGCGCTGCTCGGTCTCAAGCACGCCCTGCCCGATGCCGGAGCCGTCACGGCACTGATCGAGGCCGCCGAGTCGGTGACATTCAATCTGCGTGAAGATGCC
>NZ_PTQZ01000344.1 GCF_002943415.1 Amnimonas aquatica
CCGGCCACCAGCCCGGCCCGCCATGCGCTGCGCAGCCTGTTCGCGCGCGCGCTGCCGGCGGCGGCGCTGGTCATCATGCTGCTGCTGGTGTCGGCACTGAGCTCCAGCATCCTGCCGCCGCTGCACCTGTTCGTGGCCGTGCTGACGCTGGTGGTACTGCTGGCGCTGGCGGTGTGGCCGCGCGTGGTGCGCTGGCATTCGCAGCTGCAGATCGCACTGCGTGACGCCCTGGAGCACGGCCCCGGAGAAGGTGGGCACTGATTCGCCGGCCGGGTCGCCGGTTGGCGACAGCTGAAGCAGAACAACAAGAACAAAGGAGAGTACGATGGTCAGGGAACAGGGCTTCACGGCGCACGGCCGGGGCTTCTTCATCGCGTTCGTGGTCGAGCTGGCGCTCTATGTCCTGATCGGCGCGGGCTGCATCGCCGCCGGCGCCGATCCAGTGCATGTCGTCCATGGCGCGCTCGCGGTCTTTTTCACCTTGCGCCTGCTGCTGGTGCTGGGCAACTTCCTGCCCTCGTGGCGCGCGCGCTCGCCCAAGCGCGCCGAACACGAGATCGGTGCCGCGGCCACGCTGGCGATGTTCATCCGCGAATGGTGGGCGGCGGTGCTGACCTATCCCTTCCTGTTCGCCTTCGAACCCTGGCTGGCGCCGAACAACCCGCCGGCCGGGCGGCCGCACCGGGGCCTGCCGGTGGTGCTGGTGCCGGGCTTCTTCACCAATCGCGGCTACCTGTCGGCCTGGCGTGCGCACCTGCTGCGCAGCGGCTACGGCAAGGTCTACACGCTGAGTCCGGAGCCGGTGTTCGAGAGCGTGGAGCGCAACGCCGGGCACCTCGCCCGTTTCGTCGATGAAGTGCTGGCCGACACCGGCGCCGGCCAGGTGATCCTGATCGGCCACAGCATGGGCGGCCTGACCATACGCCTGTACCTGCACCGTTTCGGCGGCATGGACAAGGCCGGCCTGGCGATCGCGGTGGGCTCGCCGTTCGGCGGCACGGTGGTGGCCGCCGGCAAGGAACGCCTGGGGCCGATACTCGGCCAGCTCTCGCACGGCAGCGAGTGGACGCGGACGTTCCGCGCGGAGGCCGAGGCGGCTCCGTGCCCGGTGCCGTTCATCGCGGTGTGGTCGCCGCACGACAGCATCGTGTCGCCGCAGGATGGCGCGCGGGTGGCGGAGCACTACGGCCGCAACATCGTGGTGCCGGGCATCGCCCACATGGAGATGGTGAACTCGCGCCCGATCATGCGCATCCTCCGGCA
>NZ_PTQZ01000345.1 GCF_002943415.1 Amnimonas aquatica
CTGGCAGGACAAGCTGCCGGCGGATGCCCCGAACCACTTCGCGCTCGGCATTCCTGCCGAGGACAAGGATGCCTTCGGTCTGGCCCTGGAACAGGCCGGCCTGCGTCACGAACCCCTGTATCCGGTCTATCGCGGGCGCCTCGCCGCCATCAACGGCGAACCGGTGCGCCAGGCCGTCAGCGCAGAGGAAGACGAGCCGCGCAATGACGAGGCGCTGAACCGCGAGCTCAACCTGACCACCTCCGCCACCCTGCCAACCGGCAACCAGCTGCTGTCCGGATCGTGGCGGAATGCGCCGCTGGGCCCGTCCGAGGATGCTGGCAGCGCGACGACAGCCGGCGATCTGTCCGGACCGGAGGACACCGCGCCAGCCATGCGCTGGCCGGTGTCGGTCGAGGAGCGCCTGGCCGGCCGCCTCGGCCTGTCACTCGGTGACCGCCTGACCTTCACGCTGGCCGAGGGCAATCTCGAAGCCGAGGTCACCAGCCTGCGCGAGGTCGACTGGGACAGCTTCCAGCCCAACTTCTTCATGGTGTTTCCGCCGCAGGCGCTGGACGGCTTCCCGGCCAGCTACCTGACCAGCTTCCATGTGCCGGATGACCGCCGCGACCTGGTGCGCGGGCTCGTGCAGCGCTTTCCGGTGGTGGTGCTGATCGATGTCGGCGGCATCATGGCCCAGGTGCGCGGCCTGCTCGACCAGCTCGCACAAGCCATCGGCTTCGTGCTGCTGTTCGTGCTCGCCGCCGGGGTGCTGGTGCTGCTGGCCTGCATCGCCGCCACGCTCGACAGCCGCCGCCAGGAGGCCGCGCTGCTGCGCGCGCTCGGCGCCAGCCGCGCCAGCCTGCGTCAGCGCGTGGTCGCGGAAATGCTCGCGCTGGGCGCCATCGCCGGCGTGCTGGCGGTGGTGCTGGCCGAGGTCATCGCCGCCGTGCTGCATCTGCAGGTGCTGGACCTGCCACCAGCGCTGCACCCCCGGCTGTGGCTGCTGACACCGCTGGCCGGCGCGCTGATCACCGGCAGCGCCGGTCTGCTCGGCACGCGCCGGGTCTGGCGCGTCAGTCCGCTGCGTGTACTCGCCGACGGCTGATGACGGCGGCCGTACAGCTTACCTCGCCGAGCTGGCCAGCGCCGGGTAGTCGGTGTAGCCCTCGGCGCCACCGCCGTAGAACAGCTCAGGACGCTGGGCGTTGAGATCGGCGCCGAGGCGCAGGCGCTCGGCCAGGTCGGGGTTGGCGATGTAGTCGCGGCCGAAGGCGGCG
>NZ_PTQZ01000346.1 GCF_002943415.1 Amnimonas aquatica
CGGCCTGGTGAGCTGGCCCATGATGTTCGTGTCCGGGCTGTGGTTCTCGCTCGACAACTCGCCGGCCTGGCTGCAGGCGCTGAGCCAGGTCATGCCGCTGACCCACATCGTCGAGGCCGCGCGCGCGGTCATGCTCAACGGTGCCGGCCTGGCCGACATCCAGGGCCATCTGTGGGTGCTGCTGGTCATGGCCGTGGCCACCATGAGCCTCGCCGCCACGCTGTTCCGGTGGACACGGACCAGCGGTCGCTGAGCCACTTTTCGTCTTTAATGACAGAGGCATGACCGACAAAACACAGAAGTGCAACAAAAGTGTGCTCAAACCGCCACAGCGCCCAGAATAAGCGCAACCTATCCTTCGTGCGTTACGTGTTACACAACAAGCAATGCACGAGGGTAAGCACATGCACGCAAGAAAACTGGCACTCGCCATCATCGCTGCCGGCGTCGGCACCCAGGCCATGGCAGGCGGCTTCGCACTGAACGAGCAAAGCGTCTCGGCCGGAGGCACTGCCAACGCGGGCCGCGCCTCCAATGTGCTGGATGCCTCCGTGGTCTACAACAACCCCGCCGCCATGGTGAAGCTGAAGCAGGCCCAGTTCACCCAGGCGCTGGCCTTCATCGATGCCCAGACCGACATCAGCGGCGTGACCGCACCCCTGGGTGGCACCAGTGACGGCGATATCGTGCCGCACACCTTCGTGCCGTCCGGCTTCTTCACCTCCGGCGACCAGGGCGGCTGGGCCTGGGGCGTGGCCGCCTACGGCAGCTTCGGCCTCAAGACCAACCACGAAGACAGCTATGCCGGCCGCCACCTCGGCGACAAGAGCTCGGTCAAGGTCATGACCCTGCAGCCGACGGTCAGCTACGCCCTCAATGACAAGGTGCGTGTCGGCGCCGGCGTGACCTTCAACTATCTCGATGCCTACCTGAGCAAGAACGTCTCCAGCCTGCCCAACATCGGCGGCGGCGCGCCCGGCACCGTGCTCGGCACCACCGAGCTGGAAGGCGACGACTACGGCTACGGCTACAACCTGGGCATCCACGCCGACCTGACCGAAAGCACCACCGCCGGCCTGGTCTACCGCTCCAAGGTCAAGTACAAGATCGACGACGGCTCGCTGACCACCAGCGGCACTGGCGTGCCGATGGGCGGCGTGCTGGTCGGCGCCGCCGGCAAGTACGACGGCAAGACCGCGCTGCCCACGCCGGAAAGCGTCGAGCTGTCGCTCAGCCAGC
>NZ_PTQZ01000347.1 GCF_002943415.1 Amnimonas aquatica
CATGCCCGCTTTTTGTGCACATGGCCGCAGCAATCGTGTGCATTTCAGGCAAAACCCCGGTGCGGCCCGCCCGAAAACTGAGCAAACGATCTAAGTATATGAATTCGTTTGATTAAAAGTTTTTGGCGGAAAAACCGTCAATCGGTCGGAAGCCGCTTGTCGCGCGGGTCAGGCCTGCTATCCGCAAACTTTCCCACAAAGTTATCCACAGCTTTTGGGGATAACCTGACAAGCGGCTTGTGTCACCTTTCAGCGGTCAGCGGGGATCCTTGGCGAGAGCCTGCGACAGCGGGATGCGCGCCATGGTGCTGCGCGTCAGCGAGCCCAGGTAGAGCCATTCGTCGTATTCCCGCACGGTGGTGATGGGCGCGTAGTTGCTGCGCGAATCATCCTGCAGGTTGGCGGTCAGCCTGCCCTCGGGGTCGAAGCCGAGCACGAAGGCGCGGCGTTCCACCGGCTTGGGCAGGATGTGCATGGCGCGCACCAGCATCTTGCGCACGAAGGGCTGGCCGGCGAAGGCGTCGAGCAGGAAATTGCGCGGCGCGTACAGCGCGACCCAGAAGCGGTCGCTGCCGTTGAAGCTGAGGTTGTCGGGCAGGCCGGGCAGGTTGTCGGCGAAGATATCGTGCGTGCCGGCCTTGTCGCCCTTCAGCCAGTAGCGGCTGATGCGGTAGGCGCCGGTCTCGTTGACCAGCACGTAGGCCTCGTCCGGACCGAGGGCGACACCGTTGGCGAACTCCAGGCCGCCGAGCAGCTGTTCGGTGGCGTCGGTCTCGAAGTCGTAGCGCAGCAGGCGGCCGTCGCCGCCGTGCTCCATGATGGCCTCGGGATCCTGGCCGTAGCCCCAGCGGCTGGAGGCATCGCTGAAATAGGCGTAGCGGCCGGCGGCATCGACAGTGACGTCATCGGTGAAGCGGAACGGCAGGTCGCCGGCGGAAGTGGTCAGCGTGCTCAGGTGGCCGGTAGTGTCGAGTGCCAGCAGGCCCTTGACGGCGTCGGCGATGATCAGGCGGCCGTCCGGGTGGAAGGCCAGGCCCAGCGGACGGCCGCCGGTGCGGGTCAGCACCTTCAGGCTGTTGCCGTCGAGGCTGGTGCGGATGACGCGGCCGTCGTGCAGGCCGGTGATCAGGAAACCTTCGCTGTCCAGCAGCAGCGCTTCGGGACCGTGGATGCCCTGGGCGCCGACGCGTTCGACGCCGGCCAGCTGGCGGTTGCCGGCATAGGGGCCGTCC
>NZ_PTQZ01000348.1 GCF_002943415.1 Amnimonas aquatica
TTGCGCAGCAGGGCCTGCTTGTCGATCAGGTAGTACGGTGTCTGCATGTTCTTTTCCTTCCGGCCGGCGGGTTCACCTCACGCCGACGCTTGCAATCAGCAATGTCCGGTCGCCGGCACATCGTGCCGGGATATGGCGACGGTCATCCGGGCAGGCGACCGCTCCGGGCCGATGCCGGGGCAGCTCGCGGGCGGACGACCGCCGGCCTCAGACCGGTGTTCGGCCCGAATGGATATCCGGAATGGAAAGCAGGATCAGGCATGCCACGCGTGGCATGCCCGTGTGTGCGTGTCCGGCGTTACCGGGCACTTCTTCCGTTTGGGAGGTGTTCAGACAAGCTGAGCGTGTCCCCAATTGGAAGAGGGCGTCTGTGACAGACATGGCGTCCTCCCCAACCAGCAGATCAAACCCGCGCTTTGTGCGGACCGTGGACGGTACCCAAAGACCCGGCAGGGGTCAACCTCGGAGGTCTCGTGGCTGCCCGCCGGCAGAGTCATGCGTACGAGCGGCCGAAATTCAGTCAAACGGACTATTCTGCGCTTGACGACCATGGGGGCCATACGCATAATTCGCGGCCTCAGCAACGCGCCCATAGCTCAGCTGGATAGAGCACCAGGCTACGAACTTGGGGGTCGGGAGTTCGAATCTCTCTGGGCGCGCCACATGAAACGGAAAAGGCCTGACGGAAACGTCAGGCCTTTTTTCATTTCCGGCCTACATTATTATCCCGTGCCCGCGAGGCCGATCGCCCCGCCACCGCCGGGCACCTGATGCCGGCACACAGGCAAAAAAAAGCCGCCTTGTGGAAGGCGGCCATGAAAACGCATAGTTGCCGTTCAGCACTATCCGCGACAGAGAATGTGTTCCGGGTCAGTCATCACGCTGGGCATGACGCAGGTCATGGAAGTGCTCGCCGAGGTAGCGAAACACCTCGTCCAGCGGCACCGGGCCGATCTGCGACCGCGAGTCGCGCAACCCGGCAATGGCACGGCAGGCGATATCGACATCGCTGGCCGAGTAGCGTGCGGTCTCCGAACGCAGCCATGCCTGCGCCGCATCCTGCACATCGGCGGGACTCCTCAGCGACACCCAGCATTCCGCGACCGCAAGCTGTCCGTTCATGATCCTGTTGACTCGAACCCGACAGCAGTCAAATTACAGGTTACCCCTCACCTGCACGACCAACATTGTCTGACAATCTTGTAAAATTTTGAAAACAAAGCAC
>NZ_PTQZ01000349.1 GCF_002943415.1 Amnimonas aquatica
ACACCAGCAGGCCGCTGCCCACCCCGAGATAGGTCAGGCCGCTCAGACCGGCCCGCTTGCGCCAGGTCAGCCATTCCAGGATCAGCGCCGGCGCCTGCACGAACACCACGCCGTTGCTGATGCCGTTGAGCAGGCGCAGCAGCGCCAGCGTATCGGGGTTGTCGGCCTGGGTCTGCAACAGGGTGGTCAGCACATGCACCAGCAGCCCCAGCGGCAGCGTGCGGCGGATCTGCGCCATGCGGTGCCAGCGGATGGCGAGCAGGGCGCCGATCAGGTAGCCGAGGTAGTTCCAGCTCGCGATGGTGGCGCCCTGGCGGACATCGATCAGGCCGTCCTGCACCAGCCACGGCAGCAGCGGCGTGTAGATGAAGCGCCCCAGCGTGTGCACGACCAGCAGCACGATGGCGCCGGCGAGCACGATGCGCAGCGGATTCAGGTCGGACGAGGGCGGGGCGGAGTGTGTCACGCGAGGTTCCGGGTGATGATTCGCCGTCAGGCTAGCGGGGTGGCCGGCGGGCGGCAATGCGCCTTTGGGGGCAGGCGTCCGGGGGGCGGTCTGGCATGCCCGCGGGCCTGGAAAACCGCAGCCCAGAAATGCGAAACCCGCGTTGCGCAAGGCTTCGCGGGTTTCGTTATTTGGTAGGCACTAGCAGACTCGAACTGCTGACCCCCACCATGTCAAGGTGGTGCTCTAACCAACTGAGCTAAGCGCCTGAATCATTTTTCGCCATCCGTTCCCGGCGGCGAGGCGCGCATGATACTCAAGGGCCGTGGCGGATTCAACCACGCTGACACGCAATTGTGCGCGAGTGGCGAATTTTACGCCGCCCCGGAGTCTGGCGCTCAGTTCGGGCAGTTGGGGTCGTCGGGCTTTTCGAGTTCCAGCGACGGGTTGACGATCAGGGCCCAGAGGCTGATCAGGATCATGACCAGGGTGAGCAGCGAGGCAAGCGCATTCATGTCGGACTCCCTGCCGGTCGGGCCGGCGCCATGTCAGTCTTCGAATACTGTTTATATGGACAGTATTCGAAGACTACACCGGGAAAACCGGCTTGCCAAGCCCCTCGGAGGTCATCAGGCCCCTGCGGGGCGGGCGGGGGTCATCCGTGCGACGGCTTGTCCCTGCGCACACGGGGCAGCAGGGGCTCGGTGATCAGGGCCCAGACATTGAAAGCCACCACAATGGCGGCGAGCGCGGTCAGGAATACGGTCATGGT
>NZ_PTQZ01000035.1 GCF_002943415.1 Amnimonas aquatica
CTGAGACATCACGTCCACGGAGATGCGCCATGCCCGGCCGGTTGCGCCGCCACGCGCTGAAGGCAGGCCTGCGGCTGCTGGTGAAGACGCCGGCGCGGCTGCCGCTGCCGGCGCACTGGCTGCGCGCCGGCATGGCGCAGTTCGGCCGCCTGCTGGAACCGGCCGGATCTGACGCCGAGGTACGGCGGCAGACCCTGGCCGGCGTGCCCTGCGAGGTCCATGGCCAGGGCAGCCAGCAGGCCGTGCTCTACCTGCACGGCGGCGCCTTCTTCGCCGGCTCGCCACGCACGCACCGGCGGCTGGCGGCGCAGCTGGCGCAGACCCTGCAAGCCGATGTCTTCGTGCCCGACTACCGGCTGGCGCCGGAGCACCCGTGGCCGGCCGCGCACCAGGACGCGCTGGCGGTCTGGCAGGCCCTGCTGGCACAAGGCTACGACCCGGCACACCTGATGATCGCCGGCGACTCCGCCGGTGGCGGCCTGGCGCTGGGACTGGCCATCGCCGCGCGCGACCTCGGGCAGCCGCCGCCACTGGCGCTGCTGCTGATTTCCCCCTTCATCGACCTCACCCTGAGCAGCGACGCCATGCATTCGCTGGCCGGCCGCGACCCGGTGCTGTCGGCAGCGCTGCTCCGGCGCGCCGTCGGCTGGTACCGCTATGATCTCGGCAACGATGACCCGCGCCTGTCGCCGCTGCACGCCGACCTCGCCGGACTGCCGCCGATACTCGTGCAGGTCGGCAGCGAGGAAATCCTGCTCGATGACGCCCTGACCCTGGAGACCCGCGTGCGTGCTGTCGGCGGCTGCATCGAATGCCAGGTCTGGCCCGGCCTCTGGCACGACTTCCACCTGCTCGGCGACGAGCTGTCGGAAACCGCGCTGGCGCTGGACGCCATGGTGCGCTTCATCAGCGCCGTGCGCGCCGGCGAGAATCCCTGCCTGCGTTGAACATGACGCCCCGCCGGGAATGGCGGCAACAAAAAACCCGCCGAAGCGGGTTTTCAGTGCAGCGCTCGCAGCGGATCAGGCGGTCAGGGCCAGGATCTGCTTGAACAGCGCCTTCTGGGCGTCGCTCGGACGTGCGGACTGCAGCGTCATGAGCTTGCTCATGTCGCCTTCGACCTTGATCTGGCCGGTCATGAAGCCCTGCATGCCGGCAGCGGCATCGCCTTCCAGGAAGATCTTGCGCAGCAGGTCGGCCGGCAGGGTCAGCTTGGTGGCGGCACCGGCATTGTGGCCGCGCTCGAACTTGCCGCCGTTCAGGGCGAGGTCGACCGAACCTTCCGGGGCGCCGTTGACGGTGACGTTGAGGACCAGGCCAGCCACGCTGGACGGGATGTTCAGGTCGCCGGCAGCAGCCGTCAGTTCGTCAACCTTTGCAAACCACTCTTGAGACAGGAAAGCTGCCATTTTAATTCTTCTCCGGGTGTATGGATGAAATCGTGAAACGCCGGCATCAGCAGAAAGGCCGGGCAGCTGAACGTACACGATGCCCTGACGGGGTGCAACCGCAGGCAGGTGACACCGGGCCGGCCCCGGAAAACCGGCCGGACTCGGTCGCACACAGGCATCCGGGCACGCGTTGCGCCTGCCCGGACGATCTCTCAGATCGCGTCTTCGTTGGTTTCGCCGGTACGGATGCGCACCACGTGCAGCAGGTCGGTGACGAAGATCTTGCCGTCGCCGATCTTGCCGGTGGCGGCTGCCTGGCTGATGACGTCGAGCACCTGGTCCAGCTGGCCATCGGTGACGGCGAGGTCGAGGCGGACCTTGGGCACGAAATCGACAACATACTCGGCGCCGCGATACAGCTCGGTATGGCCCTTCTGACGGCCGAAACCCTTGACCTCGGTCACGGTCAGGCCGGTGACGCCGATGTCGGACAGGGCCTCGCGGACATCATCAAGCTTGAACGGCTTGATCACGGCGGTGATCATTTTCATGTGCAACCCCTTGTTCAGAATGACTTCTCAGTACCGATACCCCGGCCGCTGACCATGGCGACCGGCCGGAAAGCAGGCTGACAGCATAGCGGGAGCGGAGGTTTTCGCCCATCCTTGTCTGCCCACAAGCTGGCCGGTTGCGTGAAAATCCCGCCGGATCCGGGACAAACGCCCGGGCCTCATCCCTTCGTGCGACCTCCGTACCTTAGTCATAAGACAAAATAACGAGACAATAGCCCCACTTTTACGGTGCCAACTGTCGCTGGCGACACTGAAAATGTGCGCATCGACCTCTCCGCACGCCCGGACAACAGGAAGCCGCCATGTCCCACGCTCAGCCAGTCACCGCGCCGGAATACAACATGGGGGTGGTCAGGCAGTTCGCCATCATGACCGTGGTCTGGGGCATCGTCGGCATGGCCACGGGCGTGTTCATCGCCGCCCAGCTGGCCTGGCCGGCGCTCAACTTCGACATTCCCTGGCTGTCCTTCGGCCGCCTGCGCCCGCTGCACACCAACCTAGTGATCTTCGCCTTCGGCGGCTCGGCGCTCATGGCCACCTCGCTCTACGTGGTGCAGCGCACCTGCCTGACGCCGCTGTTCATGCCCCGGCTGGCGGGCTTCACCTTCTGGGGCTGGCAGCTGGTCATCGTGCTGGCGCTGATCACGCTGCCGCTGGGCCTGACCTCGACCAAGGAATACGCCGAGCTGGAATGGCCGATCGACATCCTCATCGCCATCGTCTGGATCGCCTACGCGGCGGTGTTCTTCGGCACCATCGTGCAGCGCCGGACCTCGCACATCTACGTCGCGAACTGGTTCTACGGCGCCTTCATCATCACCATCGCGGTGCTGCACATCGTCAACAGCGCCGCCGTGCCGCTGAGCCTGACCAAGTCCTACTCGGTCTACGGCGGCGCCATGGATGCCATGATCCAGTGGTGGTACGGCCACAACGCCGTCGGCTTCCTGCTCACCGCCGGCTTCCTCGGCATGATGTACTACTTCGTGCCCATCCAGGCCGGTCGCCCGGTGTACTCGTACCGCCTGTCGATCGTGCATTTCTGGGCGCTGATCTCGGTCTACATGTGGGCCGGCGCGCACCACCTGCACTATTCCGCCCTGCCCGACTGGACGCAGTCGCTGGGCATGGCGTTCTCGCTGATCCTGATCGCGCCGAGCTGGGGCGGCATGCTCAACGGCGTGCTGACGCTGTCCGGCGCCTGGGACAAGCTGCGCTCCGACCCCATCATCCGCTTCCTGATCGTGGCGCTGTCGTTCTACGCCATGGCCACCTTCGAAGGCCCGATGATGTCGATCAAGACCGTCAACGCGCTCTCGCACAACACTGACTGGACCATCGGCCACGTGCATTCCGGCGCGCTCGGCTGGGTCGCCATGATCTCCATCGGCTCGCTCTACGTGCTGATCCCGCGCGTGTTCGACCGCCAGGCCATGTATTCGACGCAGCTCATCAACGTGCATTTCTGGCTCGCCACCATCGGCACCGTGTTCTACATCGTGTCGATGTGGATCTCGGGCATCACCCAGGGCCTGATGTGGCGCGCCATCAATGCCGACGGCACGCTGACCTACAGCTTCATCGAGAGCGTGGTGGCCAGCCACCCCATGTATGTCGGCCGTCTCATCGGCGGCGGCATGTTCCTGGCCGGCATGCTGGTCATGGCCTGGAACGTGTACCGGACCGTCCGCGGCGCACAGCCGAAAGACCTGCCGGCAGCCTGAGGAGAACAAGCGATCATGGCTTCGTCCAAGCACGAACTGGTGGAAAAGAACGTCGGCCTGCTGTCGGTGTTCATCGTGGTGGCGATCAGCTTCGCCACCCTGGTGGAGATCGTGCCGCAGTTCTTCCAGAAGGAAACCACGCAACCGGCCTCGACCCTGGAGCCGCTCAGCGCGCTGGCCATGGAAGGCCGCGACATCTACATCCGCGAGGGCTGCCACGTCTGCCACACGCAGATGGTGCGTCCGCTGCGCGCCGAGACCGCGCGCTACGGCCACTACTCGGTGGCAGGCGAGTCGGTCTGGGAACACCCCTTCCTCTGGGGCTCCAAGCGCACCGGCCCTGACCTGGCACGCGTCGGCGGCCGCTACTCGGACGAGTGGCACCGCGCCCACCTGGTCAACCCGCGCGACGTGGTGCCGGAGTCCATCATGCCCGGCTACCCGTGGCTGGAAACCAATGTGCTCGACGGCAGGCTGACGGCGAAGAAGCTGGAGACCTTCCGCGGTTTCGGCGTGCCCTACAGCGACGAGCAGATCGCCGCCGCCGGCGACGAAGTGAAGGGCAAGACCGAGATGCAGGCGCTGATCGCCTACCTGCAGCAGCTCGGCCACGCCTTCAAGGACCGGGAACTGCGCTGAGCAGGGAGCAGAGATCATGGACCTGAACATGGACAACGGCACCCTGCACGGCATCGCCACCCTCCTCGCCATGGCGGCCTTCCTGTCGATCTGCTGGTGGGCCTACAAGCCTTCCAACCGGCAGCGCTTCGAGGACAACGGCCGCCTGCCCCTGGACACCGACCCGCTGTCTCCGCCGCCGGCAGACAAGAACGCGCGTGGAGACGAGAAATGACCGATTTCTGGAGCGGCTACATCATCGTGCTGTCGCTGGCCAACATCGTTGGCGTGGCCTGGCTGCTGATGTGGACCCGCAAGATGGACCTGTCCGACCTCGCCGAGGACGGCACCACCGGCCACGACTACGACGGCATCCGCGAGTACAACAACCCGCTGCCGCGCTGGTGGCTGTACTGCTTCTGGATCTCGATCGTGTTCTCGCTGGGCTATCTCGCGCTCTACCCCGGCCTGGGCAAGTTCCCCGGCCTGCTGGGCTGGACCTCGCACGGCGAGCTGCAGGCCGACGAGGCCGCCTACGACCAGCAGTTCGGCCCGCTCTACCAGGCCTTCGCGGCAACGCCGATCACCGAACTGGCCGATGACGAACGCGCCATGAAGGTCGCCGGCCGCCTGTTCGCCAACAACTGCGCGCTCTGCCACGGCAGCGATGCGCGCGGCGCGCGCGGCTTCCCCAACCTGACCGACGGCGACTGGCTGTACGGCGGCGAGCCCGAACGCCTGCTGGAAACCATCTCGCGCGGCCGCAACGGCATGATGCCGCCCTGGATCGGCATGCTCGGCGAACAGGGCGTGAAGGAAGTCACCGCCTACACGCTGTCGCTGTCCGGCCGCCAGGTCGACCCGGCGCTGGCGGCCACGGGCCAGGCGCGCTTCATGATCTGCGCCACCTGCCACGGTGCCGACGGTACCGGCAACCAGATGCTGGGCGCGCCCAACCTGACCGACAACATCTGGCTGTTCGGCGGCAGCGAGCAGCGCGTGGCCGAGACCATCGCCCACGGTCGCAGCAGCCAGATGCCGGCGTTCGAGAAAACCCTGGGACCGGAACGCGTGCACCTCATGGCGGCCTATGTCTATCGTATCTCGCGCGACAGCCGTCCGGCGCCGTCGCCCGAGGCCACCGCGGAGGTCGCACCCGGGGAGGCCGCTGCGGCACAGCCGGCCTCGGACACGGCGACGCCGGCCACCGGAGCGGCCCCGTGACGCTGCGGCGGGAACACTGACTGGCATGGCGGCCTGCGACCCTTTGTCGCAGGCCGCCAGCGCCCGGAGGCGCTAACATGGTGCATCGCGAGCTGGCAGGAAGATCGGTCTCATGAGTCGGCACATTCCGGTGCGCGATCTGTCTCCGGACCCGGTGCGCGTGCACACGCCGCAACCGGCGGGGCAGCCTGTCACCGTGGACCTCTACGCCCGGCGCGAGAAGATCCATGTGCGCGCGATCTCCGGCTTCTTCCAGAATATCCGCGCCACCCTGCTCTACCTGACCCTGGCGCTGTTCTTCCTGCTGCCCTGGCTGCAGTGGGACGGTCGCCAGGCCGTGCTCTTCGACCTCTCCGAACGCCACTTCCACGTCTTCGCCTGGACCTTCCTGCCCGAGGATTTCTTCTTCCTGTCCTGGCTGTTCATCATCGCCGCCTTCGCGCTGTTCGCGGTGACCGTGTTCGCCGGCCGCGTCTGGTGCGGCTATGCCTGTCCGCAGACGGTGTGGACCCTGCTGTTCATGTGGATCGAGGAGATGGCCGAGGGCGGCCGCAACGCCCGCGTGCGCCTCGACCATGCGCCCCTGGGCGCGGTCAAGCTGCTGCGCCGCGCCGTCAAGCACGGCGGATGGTTCGTCGTCGCTTTCTTCACCGGCCTGGCCTGCGTCGGCTACTTCACGCCGGTACGCGACTTCTGGCAGCACCTGAGCACCGGACAGCTCGGCTTCTGGACCAGCTTCTGGCTGGTTTTCTTCACCCTGGCAACCTATGTCAACGCCGGCTGGATGCGCGAGCAGATCTGCCTGCACGTCTGCCCCTACGGCCGCTTCCAGAGCGTCATGTTCGACAAGGACACGCTGATCATTTCCTACGACAGCCGGCGCGGCGACCCGCGCGGCTCGCGCAAGCGCGGCAGCGATGCAGTCGCGCAGGGCCTGGGCGACTGCATCGACTGCAACATGTGCGTGCAGGTCTGCCCCACCGGCATCGACATCCGCGACGGCCTGCAGTTCGAGTGCATCCAGTGCGCCGCCTGCATCGACGCCTGCGACAGCGTCATGGACCAGATGGGCTACGCGCGCGGCCTGGTGCGCTACACCACCGAGCACCTGCTGGAACAGCCGGGCACCGGCCGCTACCGTTTCCTGCGCCCCAGCCTGCTGATCTACAGTGCCGCGCTGCTGATCATGAGCGGCGCCCTGGTGTTCGCGCTGGTGACGCGCACGCCGCTGTCGGTCGAGTCGATCCGCGACCGCGGGGCGCTGTTCCGCGAGTCCGCCGAAGGCATGATCCAGAACAGCTACACGCTGAAGATCCAGAACAAGGCCCAGACCGGCGGCGAATACCGCATCTCCGCCACCTGCGACAGTTTCCGCATCCGTCTCGATGACGGCGGCGACCGGGTCCGGCTGGCGGCTGGCGAGCTGGCCACGCTGCCGGTGATGATCGAGGCCGACCCGGCCGACATCACCACCCGCAACGCCCGCGTCAGCATCACGGTGACGCGCGTCGGCGAGCCCAGCGTCAGCGCCACCACCGAGAACAGCTTCCTGTCGCCGCGCCTGTAATCGCGACGACAGCCAGGAGATCGACATGAACACGCCCGATGCCCGCCCCTGGTACCAGCAGTTCTGGGTCTGGTTCGTGATCGCCATTCCGGCACTGGCGGTGACCTTCTCGCTGCAGTTCGTCTACATCGCGTTCACCCACCAGGACCCGGTGGTGCGCGGCGACTGGTATCAGGACGGCAAGAGCGTGAACCAGAGCTTCATCCGCAGTGACCGCGCCAGCGCGCTGGGTCTGCGTGCCGACATCCGCTTCGACGAGGTCACCGGCGAGGTNTTGCCGACAGCCAGCCTGCCGCAGTGGCAGCAGATGCCAGCGATACCGGCGCCTGCTACCACTGCGGACTGCCCAACCCGACCGGCAGGCTGGCGGGAAAGCATGCGGCCGTGGTGCTCGGCAGCGAGCGCGTGTTCTGCTGCCCGGGCTGCCAGGCGGTGGCGGAAAACATTGTCGCCAGCGGGCTGGAAGGCTATTACCGCGAACGCGACCGGGGCGGCCGGACCGCCGGCGCACCGGTGCCGGCCGAGCTGCTGGCGCGCTTCGACCACCCTGCCGCGCAGCAGGAGTTCGTGCGTCGCGAGGGACGCTACGCCTGTGCCGAACTGAGCCTGGAGAACGTCAGCTGCGCCGCCTGCGCCTGGCTGATCGAGCGCCGCCTGGGCCAGGACGACGCCGTGGCGCAGGCTTCGGTCAACCTCAGCAACCACCGCCTGCGACTGGTCTGGGACAGCGAACGGCAGCCGCTCAGCGGCCTGCTGGCGGCGCTGGAAGCCATCGGCTACCGCGCCCGCCCGTTCCGTGCCGACACCCATGCCGCACAGCTGGCGGGCGAGGCACGCACCCAGGTGATCCGCGTCGCCGTGGCCGGGCTGGGCGCCATGCAGGCCATGATGTACGGCATGGGCCTGTACATCGGCGCTTTCCAGGGCATCGATGCGGAGTACCGCGACTACCTGCGCTGGATCTCCGGCCTGGTCACCACGCCGGTGTTCCTGTACGCCGGCTGGCCCTTCTACCGCTCGGCCTGGCGCGCGCTGCGGGCACGCACGCTGAACATGGACGTGCCGGTGTCGATCGCGCTCGTCGGCACCTTCCTCGCGAGCTGGTACGCCACCCTGATCCAGGGCGGAGAGACCTACTTCGACTCGGTGTGCATGTTCATCTTCTTCCTGCTCACCAGCCGTTACCTCGAGCTGAAGGCCCGCCAGCGCGCCGGCGAGACCGCCGCCAGCCAGCTGCTGCTGGTGCCCAGGCTGGCGCACCGGCTGCTGCCCGACGGCCGCCGGGAGACGGTCGCGGCCGACGACCTGCGCGCGGGCGACGCCATCCTCATCGAGGCCGGCGAAGCCGTGCCCTGCGATGCTCGCGTCACCGCCGGGCACGGCAGCGTGTCCGAGGCCCTGCTCACCGGCGAGCCGCTGCCGCTGCCCAAGCGCGCCGGCGACGACCTGATCGGCGGCAGCATCAACGGCGACCAGCCGCTGCACGCCGAAGTCACGCGCACCGGTGGCGACACCGTGCTCGCCACCCTGCACCAGCTGCTGTCGCGCGCACTCTCGGAGAAGCCGCTGATCGCCCAGCGCGCCGACCGCATGGCGCACTTCTTCGTGGCCCGCGTGCTGGTGCTGGCGGTGCTGGTCTACATCGGCTGGCAGTTCGTCGATCCCACGCAGGCGTTCTGGGCCACGCTGGCGGTGCTGGTCGCCACCTGCCCCTGCGCGCTCTCGGTGGCGACCCCGGCGGCGCTGACCACGGCCACCCACACGCTGGCGCGCGAGGGCTTCCTGCTCACCCGCGGCCATGTGCTCGACAGCCTGGCGCAGGCCACCCATGTGGTATTCGACAAGACCGGCACGCTGACCCTGGGACAGCTGACCCTGCGCGAATTCGACGTGCTGCGCGGTGACCGGGCGCAGGCGCTGGCACTGATCGCCGGCCTCGAGGCGGGCTCGGCGCACCCCATCGCACACGCCATGCAGGCTCTGGCGCGCGACGCGGACATCGCGCCCGCAAGCTTCGACGACACCCCGGTGCTGCAGCCGGCAGATGGCGTCAGTGCCCGCCTCGCCGGCCGCGCCTACCGCTTCGGTCATGCCCGCTTCGCGCTCGGCGCCGACGCCGACACCGGAGAGCAGTCGCTGACCCTGTGGCTGAGCGACGATGACGGCGCGCTGGCGCGCGTGGTGTTCGAGGACCAGCTGCGGCCGGAGGCGCTGCCGGTGCTGCAGGCGCTGCGCGCGCGCGGCCTGAAGACCCTGCTGATGTCCGGCGACCCGTCGTCGGTGCCGGCACAGGTCGCCGCCACCCTCGGGCTCGACGACTGGCAGGCCGGCATGACGCCGGCGGACAAGCAGCAGGCCATCGCCGCGCTGCAGGCGCAGGGCGCCGTGGTGGCGATGGTCGGCGACGGCGTCAACGATGCCCCCGGCCTGGGCCAGGCTCACCTCGGCATCGCCATGGGTTCGGGCACCGACCTGGCGCAGACCTCGGCTGATGTCGTGCTGCTCGGCGACCGCCTGCCGGCGCTGCTGCCGGCCTTCAGCGTCGCCGAGCGCACCGCCGCCATCGTGCGCCAGAACCTGCGCTGGGCGCTGGGCTACAATCTCGCCATCCTGCCACCGGCGGCACTGGGCTTCGTGCCGCCCTGGCTGGCGGCGCTGGGCATGTCGCTGAGCTCGCTGCTGGTGGTGCTCAACGCGCTGCGCCTGCGCAAGGCGGCCTGACCGTGCGCAGGCATCAGTCATGCCCCGGCACGCACACCCGCCGCACCGGCGGCGACCGGCAACCCGAACCGAGGCACGCGCCATGGAAGTGATCTACCTGCTGGTGCCGCTCAGCGTGGCCTTCCTCGCCTTCGCGGTCTGGGTTTTCTTCTGGGCCGTGCGCAGCGAGCAGTACGAGGACCTGGAGGGGCCGGCGCACCGTATCATCCTCGATGACCGCGAGAAGCGTCACGAGACCGCCGCCCGGCTCCCGGCCGGCTCCCGCCCCGCAGCCCCGGCCGGCACGGCACGCGATGCCGGCGGCGACCGCCACCCGGAGCCGCCGGCTTGAACATGACCGGCGACCTGGCCTGGCTGGGCACCGCCCTGCTCATGGGGCTGCTCGGCAGCACCCACTGCGTCGGCATGTGCGGCGGCCTCGGCAGCGCCTTCACCTACGCCCTGCCGGAAGCATCGCGACAGGGCCTGCGCCTGCTCGGCTGGCAACTGCTCTACAACGGCGGCCGCCTGCTCACCTACCTGCTGCTGGGTCTGCTCGCCGGCCTCGTGCTCGGCGGGCTGCAGGACGCGGACGGCGCGCAGCAGGTCATCCGTCTGGTGGCCGGCCTGTTCATGATTCTGCTCGGCGCCTACCTGGCGGGATGGCTGCAGGCGCTGGCCGTGCTCGAGCGCATCGGCGGCCCGCTGTGGCGAGCCCTGGCGCCGCTGCGCCAGCGCCTGCTGCCGGTGCGGCGGCCCTGGCAGGCGCTGGCGGCCGGCATGGTCTGGGGTTTCCTGCCCTGCGGCCTGGTCTACAGCGCCATGGCGCTGGCAGTGACGCGCGCGGCGCCGGCCGAGTCGGCGCTGGTCATGCTCGCCTTCGGCCTCGGCACCATGCCCGCGCTGCTCGTCACCGGCGCCGCCGCCGGCCAGTTCCGCCACCTGCTGCAGCGGCCGGGCACACGCCAGACCGCCGGCGTGCTGGTCATCCTGTTCGGCCTGTGGACCATGCTGGGCACGCAGATGCACGCCGGTCACGGGCATGGCGCGGCAGCGGACCAGCACGCATCCGGCCATCACGCGCCGGCCCATGCCCACGC
>NZ_PTQZ01000350.1 GCF_002943415.1 Amnimonas aquatica
GGCGGTGGCGGATGTGCTGGGCCGTTTCCCGCCGACATTGCCGGACGCCGGCAACGAGCTGCCGGACCAGCCCATCCTGCTCTGAACACAGCGTCATGCCCCGGGGAAAGGCGCAGCCTCGAAGACCCGCCCTTCCTCCCGAGCCAGGACAACCCCTCAGCGCGGCTTCTGCGCCGCCTGCCAGCGCTGCACCGCCGCCAGCGTCTCGCTGACATGGCTGCGCGGCCCCGAGTCGGTGTGCGCGAAGAGGATTTTCCCCTCCGGAGAGATCACGTACGACACGCGCGAGGCGTAGCCGGCGATGCTCAGCGCGCCGGTGGCCTCGTAGGACTTCGCCACCTTCAGGCCGGCATCGGCCGCGACCGGGAAACGGCTGCGGCAGTGGCTGACCGAAAACTCCTTGAGCTTCTCGATGCCATCGCCGGAAACGCCGACCACCGAGGCGCCGGCGGCCTTGAAGTCATTGATGGCATCCGCGAACAGCTTGGCCTCGATGCTGCAGCCCGGCGTGAACGCGGCCGGGTAGAAATACAGCACCACCGGGCCGCTGGTGCGCGCGTTGGCGAGGTCGAAGGTCACCGCCTCGCCGCCCTGGGCGGCCGGCAGCACGAAGTGCGGCGCGGTGGCGCCGGCCTTGAGCAGGGCGTGGGCGGGCATGGCTGCAAACAGCGCAAGCGGGAACATGAAACGGGCGAATGCGGACATGGCGGGTCATCCTGTGCGGTAATGCCACAGTCTGGCGGTGATGGCCCGTCACGGCAACACCGGACCCGCCATGCTCACCCGGACGTCATCACGGCCAGCTGTGCCAGCAGGCGCAACAGCTCCGACTGCCGGCCGGTGCCGGTCTTGCTGAACACCGCCTTGAGCTGCGTGCGCACGGTCTCCACGGACAGGCAGAGCTGATCGGCCACACGCCGCAGATCACCCTCCGCCGCGAAGACACAGGCCAGCCTGGCTTCGGCAGGCGTGAGCCCGAACAGCTCCCGCAACACACGCTCAGGTGGCGGCGAGGCCTTTCCTGCCTCACGCACCATGACCAGGATCAACGGGCGCTGCCAGGGCCAGGCCAGGCCATGATCGGCAGGCAGCGGCATGGCCACCAGGCAGTCGCCAGCCCGCGCCCCCGCCTGGGGCGGCAATCTGAATGCCGAGCAGCGCGCCGGACCTTCCAGGCCTGCCGCCTGGCGGCAGATCCTCAACAGCTCCACC
>NZ_PTQZ01000351.1 GCF_002943415.1 Amnimonas aquatica
TGCCGTCAGGCGGGGGATAAATGGTGCCATTCCTCCCCCTGGCGCCAGCCTTTGCCGGCGCCGGGCCTTCCGGTCTGCCCGGTGCGGCCTCAGCGCAGCAGGAAGCGCTTGGCGAAGGCGTGCATGGGCTTGTTGAACGGCGGCAGGATGTACTTGATGCTGTCGATGCGCGACTTGATCAGCACGCTGCGCGCATTCGACATGGCCAGGAAGCCCTCGCGGCCGTGGTACTTGCCGAGGCCGGAGGCGCCGACGCCGCCGAAGGGCAGGTCGTCGACCGCGACNTTGATGTACTTCAGCACCTCGTTGACGTCGTCGTACTCGAGGATCGGCAGCACCGGCCCGAAGATCTCGTTCTGCATGATCTGCATGTCGCGGGTCACGCCGGTGACCAGCGTAACCGGCATCTTGCGGCTGGCGCTGAAGTCCTCGTTGGCCGGGTTGATCTCGATGATGCGCGCGCCGCGCTCGCGGGCGTCTGCGAGGTAGCCCTGGATGCGGTTGTACTGCTTGTCATTGATCACCGAGGTGTAGTCCGGGTTGTTCAGCAGGGTCGGATACATGGTGGCGATCTGCTTCGTGAACGCCTCGACGAAGGCGTCCTGCTTGCCCCGCGCCAGATAGGCGTGGTCGGCGGCAACGCAGGTCTGGCCGGCGTTCCAGCACTTGCCGAAGGCCAGGCGCTCGGCGGCGTCGGCGAGCGGGAAGGATTCGTGCACGATCACCGGTGACTTGCCGCCCAGTTCCAGCAGCACCGGGGTCAGGTTTTTGCTCGCTTCTTCCATGACGATGCGGCCGACATTGGTGGAGCCGGTGAAGGTGATCTGGTCGAACGGCAGTTTCGGGAAGGCCTGCGAGATCTCGCCCTGGCCGGTGATCACCGTGACATGGTCGGGCGTGTAGATTTCCTCGATCATGTCCTTGAAGGCCTGTGCCAGGCGTGGGGTGTAGCCGGACATCTTGATCATGGCGCGGTTGCCGGCGGCAAGCGCGTACATCAGCGGGCCGATGGCCAGGAACACCGGGTAGTTCCACGGCACGATGATGCCGACCACGCCCAGCGGCTGGTATTGCACGCGTGCCTTGGCCGGCGCGTTGAGCAGGGCGACGTGGCGCTTCTCCGGCTTCATCCACTGCTTCACGTGCTTGATGCAGTACTTGATGCTCTCCAGGCCGAAGAGCATTTCCGCCATCTTGAATTCGTCCAGCGAG
>NZ_PTQZ01000352.1 GCF_002943415.1 Amnimonas aquatica
CTCATCATGCTGGTCGCGCTGGTCACCGGCGTGGTCATGCACCGCAAGATCTTCCGCGAGCTGTTCACCTTCCGGCCGAAGAAGAGTACGCAGCGCAGCGCGCTCGACCTGCACAACCTGACCGGCGTGGTGGCGCTGCCTTTCCATTTCTTCTTCGCCTTCACCGGTCTGGTGATCTTCGCCGGCATCTATTTCCCGATCACGCACACCCAGCTCGAGCCGCTGCACGATCTGCACGAGCAGGTCGAGGCGCAGGAAACCGGCCTGCCGGACAAGCGTTCGGGCATCGCCGCGCCGCTGGCATCGGTCGATGCCATGGTGGCCGAGGCGCAGCGGCGCTGGGCCGAGCGCGACATGGCCGGCGATGTCGGCTTCCTCGCCGTGCAGTACCCGGGCGATGCCAACGGTTATGTGAGCATCTACCGTGCCGGCACCGACCGCATCGCGCTCACTGGCGAAGGCATCCACTTCAAGGCCTCCACCGGCGAAGTGCTGCACGTGGATCCGCCGACCACGGTGGTGGCGAGCGTGGGCGAGTTCCTCACCGGTCTGCACCTGCAGCATTTCCGTCACTGGCTGCTGCGCTGGCTGTATGTGCTGGGCGGACTGGCCGGCTGCGTCTGCATCGCCACCGGGTTTATCTTCTTCGTCGAGAAGCGCAAGCGTCAGCACGCGAAGCAGGGTGGCCAGGGCGCGCGCGTGGTCGACGCGCTGGCGGTGACCACGGTGACCGGCATGCTGGTGGCGACACTGGCCATGCTGGTCGCCAACCGCCTGCTGCCCGAAGTGTCACCGGCCGGCTGGCCGGGACGCGGTGATCTCGAGCAGTACATTTTCTGGGGTGCCTGGCTGCTGGCCATGGCGCATGCCTTCCTGCGCACCGGGCCGGTGGCGGAGGCGCGCATGGCGCCGGCCTGGCGCGAGCAGAGCTGGCTGATCGCCGTGCTGGCGCTGGCGGCGGTGGCGCTGAACTGGGTGACCACGGGTGATCATCTGCTGCGCACCATCAGTATCGGCTACTGGCCGGTGGCCGGGACGGACCTGTTCATGCTGGCCGGCGCGGTGGTCGCGGTGGTCGCGGCCCGTCGCCTCGGTCGTGCCGCCGCAGTGCCGGCCGGCGCCGCACGGGAGGCCGCTCATGTCTGATGCCTTCATGCTTGCCGCCGCCCTGGTGGCGTGCACGGTCTCGCTGGGCTGGCTCGC
>NZ_PTQZ01000353.1 GCF_002943415.1 Amnimonas aquatica
CGTGACCATCGTCAGCTCGCTGCTGGCGGCCTACACCCCGTTCTATGCCATCTATCCCGCCAGCAAGGCGGCGGTGGAGCACTTCACCCGTGCGGCCTCCAAGGAGTTCGGCGGCCGTGGCATCTCGGTCAATGCCATCGGTCCCGGCCCCATGGATACGCCGTTCTTCTACGGCCAGGAGTCGCCGGAGGCGGTGGCCTACCACAGCACGGCGGCGGCCCTGAGCGGATTCTCGCGCAAGGGCCTGACCGACATCGACGACATCGCGCCCATTGTCCGTTTCCTGGCCACCGAGGGCTGGTGGATCACCGGCCAGACGATCCTGGCCAATGGTGGCTACACTACGCGCTGATCCTCCCGAGCAGGTGGTTTACCGAACATGGATACGCTGGATGCCATGCGCGTCTTCGTCCGGGTCAGCGACATGGGCAGCTTCATCAGGGCGGCCCATGCCCTGGATCTGCCGCGCACCACCGTGTCGCAGGCCGTGCAGCAGCTTGAGCAGCGTCTCGGCGTGCGCCTGCTGCAGCGCACCACGCGCCGGGTCGGCCTGACCTCGGACGGCCAGCGCCTGCTGGCACGCTGCCGGCGCATCCTGGCGGAGATGGATGCGCTGGAGACCCTGCTGCCGCCGGATGGCGAGCTGAACGGACAGGTCCGTCTCGATGTGCCCAGCCGCATCGCCCATCGCGTGCTGATGCCGCGCCTGCCGGCCTTCCTCCGCAGTCATCCGCGCATCGAACTGGTGCTGGGCGCGCGCGACCGGATCACCGATCTGGTGGTCGAGGGCATCGATTGCGCTTTGCGCGTCGGTCATCTCGACAGCAGCAGCCTGGTGGCGCGCCCGCTCGGGTACTTCCGGCAGATCAGCTGCGCCAGCCCGGCCTACCTGGCGGAGCACGGCGTGCCCGCCGGGCCGGACGACCTGGCGGGACACCGCATGGTCGGCTATGCCTCGCCACAGACCGGCCGCGTGCTGCCCTGGGAGCACGTCGTCGCCGGCAGCACCACGACACTCACCCTGCCGTGCCAGGTGGCGGTGGACAATGCCGAAGGCTACATCGGTGCCGCGCTGGCCGGCCTCGGCCTGATCCAGGTGCCGTATTTCGATGTCGAGGATCTGCTCGGCAGCGGCCGACTGGTCGAGGTGCTGCCGCAGGCCGGTGTGCCGGCGCTGCCGGTGGCACTGATCTTCCCGCACCG
>NZ_PTQZ01000354.1 GCF_002943415.1 Amnimonas aquatica
AGGTCGGCAGCTCGCCCAGCAGCGGCAGCCGGCGGCCATCCGCCAGCTCGGCCTGCAGGCGACCGGCGGCCAGCGCCGAATGCAGGCGCTGCTGGTCGGACAGGAAGCCCATGTAGGCCTGCGTGTCCGGCAGCACGTCCGGCTCTTCGATCAACAGCAGGTCCTGCGCCGCCACCACGCCGTCCGGCGTGTGGAACGCGACCATGCGGTCCCCGCGCGCGATGGTCCCGGCATTGACGCTGTGGCGATCGACCGCCTGCACGCGTATCCCGCCGGCCTCGTCGGCCACCAGCGACAGGCCCGGATCGTAGAGCTGCAGGCGCAGCATCAGCATGGCCGCGAGCGCCGCGAACAGCAGCGCCAGGCTGGCGACGATGACGGTGCGGGGGGAGTGGCGAGCGGTCATGACATGCGCATCCTTCGCTGCCTGTCCGCAGGCAGGACAGACCTGCTCGCATTCTGCCAGAGGTCGGGCGGCGCCATAACACCCCACATGAGGGGTGACGATCGCCTGCAAAATCGCCGCCGCACTCTTGCATACGGCGCTGATTATCGTAAGATACGCGCCTCGCGACGGCACTGTCCGTCGACGGGCGATTAGCTCAGCGGGAGAGCACTTCCTTCACACGGAAGGGGTCACTGGTTCGATCCCAGTATCGCCCACCAAATTCGAAGTCCGGAGGAATCCGGCAAAGACCTGAAACCCGCACAGCGCCAGCTTGCGGGTTTTTTGTTGCCTGCGGGCTGGTAAAGGCGCCGCACGGTTGCAGGCACACGTCGGAATCCGCACTCAGCACTGCACCACCGGCAGTTCATCCCAGCAGGTCGTGTAGCGCGGCGACCGGTGCGCCGCGCGCATGTGCCAGGCATCATCCAGCGCCTCACTGGCGAAACGCACGGTGCCCCTGCCCTGCTGCTGATTGATCCGGTCCACCAGCGACATCAGCCGGGTGCGCCTGCTGTCATCGGCGGCGGCGAACAGGTCGGCCTGGCACACGCCGGCATCGCTGATTTCTCCCAGCATCACACCCACCTTGTGGTACCTCAGCCCCGGACGGAATATCGCTCGCAACCCGCTCATGGCCGCCGCCAGGATCACCGCGCTGTCGGCCGTGGGGGACACCAGCGGCATCAGGGTGGTCCGGCTGTACTGGATATCCTGCTCGCGATTCGGATTCGTTCGGATCATC
>NZ_PTQZ01000355.1 GCF_002943415.1 Amnimonas aquatica
ATCCTCGCCGGCATCTTCGGCGAGGCCATGCTGACGCCCTACTACCTGGCACTGATCAGCCTCGCCTACCAGGGCCCGTACCTGGAGACGCTGAGCCTCGCGGCCTCGTTCGTCACCATCACCTCGCTGTTCATCCTGTTCGCCGACCTGATTCCGAAGCGGCTGGCCATGAGCGCGCCCGAACAGGTCGCCCTGCGCGTGGTCGCGCCCATGCAGATCTGCATCACGCTGTTCAAGCCGGCGGTGTGGTTCTTCAACGGCGTGTCCGACCGCGCCATGTCGCTGCTCGGCCTGCCCGGCCAGCGCAGCGACGACATCACCAGCGAGGACATCCACGCCATTGTCGAGGCCGGCACCCAGGCCGGCGTGCTGCACGAGAGCGAGCAGCAGGTGATCGGCAACGTGTTCGACCTGGAATCGCGCCTGGTGAGCTCGGCCATGACCACGCGCGAGAGCATCGTCTACCTCACCCTTCAGGACTCGGAGGCGGAGCTGCGCCGCCAGCTCGGCCAGCATTCGCACTCCAAGTTCCTGGTCTGCGACGACGTGATCGACCGCATGGCCGGCTATGTCGACGCCAAGGACCTGCTGCTGCGCATCATCAACGACGAGCCGCTGACCCTGGCCGGCGCACCCTGGATCAAGCCGGTGCTGACCATTCCCGACACGCTCACGCTGTCGGAGCTGCTGGCGCAGTTCCGCGACCGCCGCGAGGACTTCGCCATCGTGCTCAACGAGTACGCGCTGGTGGTGGGCGTGATCACGCTCAACGATGTCATGAACACGGTCATGGGCGACCTGGTCGGCGGCAACCAGCAGCAGATCGTCAAGCGCGACGACAACAGCTGGCTGATCGACGGCTTCGCACCGGTCGAAGATGTCATGCACGCGCTCGACATCGCGCATTTCCCCGACGACGAGAACTACGAGACCATCGCCGGCTTCATGATGTACATGCTGCGCAAGATGCCCAAGCTGACCGATGCGGTCAGCCACGCCGGGTACAAGTTCGAGGTCGTCGACATCGACAATCACCGCATCGACCAGCTGCTGGTGACGCGCGTCCAGTGAGCCGCCTCCGGCCCTGAGCCCCCTCCGCGGTAGGGTGCCCCCGTCCGTCGGGCCCCGCCAATAATGACCCCGTCTTGATAGGCGGGGCCATCCGGGTCTCCGCCTGCTACGGA
>NZ_PTQZ01000356.1 GCF_002943415.1 Amnimonas aquatica
CCGACTTTACTGGATGCCCGGCAATGACTCGTCGCAGTGAGCGCCAGCGCGGCGTCGCGCTGCTGACCATGATGATGATCGCGGCCCTGGCGGCGGTGCTGGTCATGGCCATCATCGACCGCCAGGCGCGCGTGCAGCGCGAGCTGGGCGGGCAGCTGCTGCAGGACCAGATCGCCGAATACAACCGCGGCGCCGCCATGTTCGCCATGGCGGCCCTGCGCGCCGATGCCCAGGACGGCCTCGTGGTCGATCATCCGAAGGAGTACTGGGCCCAGCCGTTCCCGCCGTTCCCGGTGCCCGGCGGCCTGATCCAGCCGGCACTGAGCGATGCCCAGGCGCGTTTCAACCTCAACAGCCTGGTCAGCAACGGCGCGGTCAGCACGCAGGCGCTGGCGTTCTACCGCCGCCTGCTGCAGCACCTGCTGCTGCCGGTGGAGCTGGCCGACAGCCTGGTGGACTGGCTGGACAGCGACAACCTGCCGTATTCGTCCGCCGGCGCCGAGGATGACTACTACCTGCGTCAGAACCCGGCCTACCGCGCCGCCAACCGCAGCATGAGCACCTACGCCGAGCTGCGCCTGGTGCGCGGCTACAACAGCGAGATCCTGCGCCAGCTCGCGCCCTGGGTCACGGTACTGCCATCCGCCGCGGTGAAAATGAACGTGAATTTCCTGTCGCCGGGCCTGCTCGAGGCCATGGTGCCGGGGCTGCCGCCGGCTTCGGCGGTCGAGTTGTTGCGGAATCGACCCCAGCAGGGCTGGAAATCGGTCAGCGACTTCCTCGACAATCCGGTGTTCAATGGCGTGAGCGCCGATATCCGGCAGCAGCTGACCAGCCTGCTGGATGTGAAGTCGGCTTATTTCGAGCTGTACACGAAAATCAGGTTCGGCGATCGCGAGCGCCTGCAGTGGTCGCTGATCGCCAGACGCAGCGCCGGGAGCCTCGAGGTGATTGCCAATGACCGCAATCCCGTCTGGGTGCCGGACATCGAACCGCCGCCGGAGAGCGGGGACGAGCCGGAAGGGGAAGAGGACTGATGGACATGCTGTTTCTGCGCCTGCCGGCTTCCGGCACGGAAGCCCTGCAGGCGGTGAGCTGCATCCAGGGACACTGGCAGCGGCTGGCCGCCTGGCAGACGCTGGACGAGCTGGCGCGCTGGTACCAGGGCCATCGCGGCCTGC
>NZ_PTQZ01000357.1 GCF_002943415.1 Amnimonas aquatica
AGGGTGGTCTTGCCGTGGTCGACGTGACCGATGGTGCCGACATTCACGTGCGGCTTGTTGCGTTCAAACTTTGCCTTTGCCATGACTCAACTCCTACACGCGCGTTTGCGCCCACTTTCCAATAGACACAAGCAACCGCCTCACAGCGATTGCCTTTGAAATATGGAGCTCATAACCGGATTCGAACCGGTGACCTCTTCCTTACCAAGGAAGTGCTCTACCTACTGAGCTATATGAGCCTAGTTTTCCTGCACTCCAGCATCAGCTGGAGCGGGTAGCGGGAATCGAACCCGCACCATCAGCTTGGAAGGCTGAGGTTCTACCACTAAACTATACCCGCGCATTTCCCCGCGAAGCGGTGCAATGGTGGTGGGAGAAGGATTCGAACCTTCGAAGCTTTCGCGTCAGATTTACAGTCTGATCCCTTTGACCGCTCGGGAATCCCACCTCGCGAGGGTGCGCATTCTTGCCTTGTGCGCACCCATTGTCAACAACCCGATGACTCTTTGGCGAGTTCTTGAGCAATTGAATGCGAACTCGCCACAGCACGCCGGGTGCTCCTGTTCGCGAATGGTGCCGGCAGTGGGACTCGAACTCACGACCTACTGATTACAAGTCAGTTGCTCTACCAACTGAGCTATACCGGCGCTTGCGAACAAGGCGCGCAGTCTAGTGAAAAAGCACGGCAGGCACAATAGACAGACAGACAGACAGATACGCAGTGCGTCCGGTCAGCGGCACGCCTCCGGCACCGCCGCAGCGGAAAGCAGGCGGGAGACTTTGGAGCGACGACTCACCATGCGCCCTGCCAGCCCCTCCATGTTCATCTCGGGAAAAACGATGTAGAACCCGCGACTCCCCGCGGGCAGCAACTCCCACGCAGTCGCCGGCTCATCGCCCGCAGCGGCAGCCAGCTTTTCCGCCACCTCGGACGCCCAGCCGCGCGCCGGAAACAGCCCCAGCCGGGAGCACCCCTTGGCCATGACAGGCTCGGATACCGCCGCCTCGGCGATGATCGCGGCAGGCACCTCCGCCTGCCGCGCCTCCGCACCAGCAGGCCACCACAGCGCCAGCGGACGATCCAGCCGAGCCTGCGCGAACGATGCATCGCCAGGCTCGCCCTGGCGCCAGATCAGCACGGCCAGCACCACCACCAGCGCCCAGATCAGCAACGCGATC
>NZ_PTQZ01000358.1 GCF_002943415.1 Amnimonas aquatica
ATACTCCGGCGTCCATTGCGCCTTGCGCTTGTTGAACCATTCCCGGCCAACGATCTCGAAAGTGTTGCGAGCTTCGGTCTGATTGGTGGCTCGCAATTGCTGGCGGTGGAGACTGGGGTCTATGCCTTCCAGCAGCAGCCGCTTGGCTTCATCGCGGGCTTCGCGAGCATGCTTCAGGGTTGCGATGGGGTAGACGCCTATCGCCAGGGTCTTCTGCTTGCCCAGGTAGCGATAGTTCATGCGCCAGTACTTCTGGCCGTTGGCCTTCACGAGCAGGTACAGGCCGCCTCCGTCAGACATCTTGCTGTCTTTGCCCTCGGGAGAGGGCTTGGCGTTGCGGATAGCGGTGTCCGTGAGGGGCATGATTGTTGGTACCTGTCCTGTTGGTATGCTCGGATACCAGCAAACATACCAACAAAGTGTTGGGATGTCCCCGGACCCCCTTGGACCCGTGCAGACAATAAAAAACCCGCTAAACCATTGATTTAGCGGGTTTTTGGACTTCCTTGGATGTCCGCGGAAGTATGTATGGTGGCTACGGCTGGACTTGAACCTGCGACCCCAGCATTATGAGTGCTGTGCTCTAACCGACTGAGCTACGTAGCCAAACAGGCCGCGAATCTTAGATTTCGGACCCGAGGCTGTCAAGGTATCCGGCCGTCTTCCCGCCCTGCACCGTCAGCGGTTCAGAATGGCCTGCAGCACGACCCCCGTGGCTACGCCGACCAGGAAGTAGTTGCTGCTGTCCACGCTCACCCACTGGTAGCCGCGCGGCGGCTGGTGGAGGTTGTGCTTCTTCCAGGTCTGCACGACGTAGTGCTGGCCGCGGTAGCGGTCGGGCACCTTCTGGCCGACCTTCCAGTACGCGCCGTGCTGGTTCCGGTCGTGCTTCGCCGAGACATGGCGGCGATCGTCGTGGCGACGATCGGCCTGCCGGCGCTGATCGTTCCTGTCCTGATGCTGCTTGTACTGCTGCGACTGGTAAGGACGCTTGTCATCGCGCGAGTCGCGGTCATGGGCCTGGGCAACCGGCGACAGCACGAGAGACAGCGAAACAGCCAGGGCGGCGAGTTTGGTGATGCGCTTCATGATGGATTCCTCCGGTGGTGGACACTGGGCAGCGCTATGTCCCGCTGCCTTGATGTCCAATCTAGTGAAGGAAGGTGCAGGAAATTTG
>NZ_PTQZ01000359.1 GCF_002943415.1 Amnimonas aquatica
GAACTGAAACCTGAATTCGCAAGGAATATTCCCATGTTCGACCTGCAAACCGAGTGGCTGGGCAGCACCCTGCTGGAATGGGCCACCGCGCTGGGCATGGCGCTGACCATCAACGTGCTGTTCGGGGTCGCCAAGTGGCTGATCGTGAAGCGCGGCACCAAGGTCAGCCAGAAATTCTCAGGCAGCGCCAACGATGCGCTGGTGGCCATGGCGAGGCGCACCCAGCAGATACTCATCCTCGGCGTGACGCTGCTGATCGGCACGCGCTACCTCGATCTCGCGGCCTCGATCGACCGGGTGCTGATCAAGGTGGCCACGGTCAGCGCCTTCCTGCAGTTCGGGCTCTGGCTCAGCGGCGCGCTGGACTTCTGGATCGACCGCTACCGCCACACCACCACCAACAAGTCCGCCACCACCAGCCTGTCGGCGGTCAGCTTCATCGGCAAGCTGCTGCTGTGGGCGCTGATCCTCATGCTCATGCTGGACAACCTGGGGGTGAACGTCACCGCCATGGTGGCCGGCCTGGGTGTCGGTGGCATCGCGGTGGCACTGGCGGTGCAGAACATCCTCGGGGACCTGTTCGCCAGCCTGTCGATCGTGGTCGACAAGCCCTTCGTGGTCGGCGATACCATTACCGTCGACAGTTTCACCGGGACCGTGGAGCAAGTAGGTCTGAAGACCACGCGTCTGCGCAGCTCGACCGGCGAGCAGATCATCATTTCCAACAGCGACCTGCTGAAGACACGCATCCGGAACTTCAAGCGCATGCGCGAGCGCCGCATGCTGTTCACTTTCGGAGTTGTCTACGAGATCACGCCAGAGCTGTTGGCACGCATTCCCGGCATGGTCCGGGAAATCGTGGAGTCAGTACCGCATACCCGTTTTGATCGTGCCCATTTCAGGGGCTTCGGTGCTTCTTCGCTGGACTTCGAGGTCGTGTTCTGGATGCTCACGCCGGATTTCAACCCCAGCCTGGATGCGCAGCAGGAGATCAATCTGGCCCTGTTCCGGCGTTTCGGCGAGGAGGGCATCGCCTTCGCCTATCCGACGCAGACGCTGATCGTGCAGGGGCAGGCCGAGCAGTTCCCGGGCGCTGCCCCGGCCGCCGAGGCCGCCGGCTGAGCGATACCGCCGCGTGTGCGGCGCGCGCAGGATCCATGACATGAAAAAGCGGG
>NZ_PTQZ01000036.1 GCF_002943415.1 Amnimonas aquatica
GCGATGCCGGAACGCGCGCCCGACACTGGCCGCGCATCCCGCGGCCGCCCACTGTCCCTGCGCACACACGGAGTCGTCACATGTCATTCCTCACCCGCATCGAAGCTCTCAAGGACCTGATCCAGGAAGCGGTCGACAAGGGCGCCACCACGGTGGAGCAGATCCACCAGACCATCGCCGCCATGCCGCTGGACGCGCTGGAAAAGCGCGGCCTGCTCGAAGGCAAGGCCAGCCAGGTGCGCGAGACCCAGGCCGCCACCATCGGCGCGGTCTACGATGCCATCCGCAAGGTCAACCAGGAGGTCGGTGACCTGGCCTCGGGCCTGATCGAAAGCCTGGAAGACCAGATCGCCGCGCAGAAGAACATCGGCAAGAAGGACTGATGCGCCCGCCGCGCCGGGGCAGGAATGTCCCGCCGTGCCCCGGCGGCTGCTACACTTGGCGTTTTCCTGACAGATGCTTTCGGGGATTCCCGTGACACGCAAACCTCATGTCCTGATCGTGCTGGACGGCTTCGGCCACAGCGAAACCTCCGACTCCAACGCCATCCTCGCGGCCGACATGCCGAACTGGCGGCAATTGCTGAAGACCTGCCCGAACGGCCTGATCTCCGGCTCCGGCGAGGATGTCGGCCTGCCCGACGGACAGATGGGCAACTCCGAGGTCGGCCACATGAACCTCGGCGCCGGCCGCGTGGTCTACCAGGATTTCACCCGCATCACCAAGGACATCCGTGACGGCGGCTTCTTCGCCAATCCGGTGATCTGCGCCGCCGTCGACAAGGCCGTGGCCGCCGGCAAGGCCGTGCATGTGCTCGGCCTGCTGTCGCAGGGCGGCGTGCACTCGCACGAGGATCACCTGCACGCCATGGTCGACCTCGCCGCGCAGCGCGGCGCCGAGCGCATCTACGTGCACGCCTTCCTCGACGGTCGCGACACCCCGCCGAAGTCGGCGGCGCCTTCTCTGGCAGCCATGGAGGCGCACTTCGCCCGCCTCGGCAAGGGTCGCGTTGCGAGCGTCATCGGCCGCTACTTTGCCATGGACCGCGACAATCGCTGGGATCGTGTCGAGGCGGCCTACCGCCTGCTCACCGAAGGCGTGGGCACGCGCACCTGCGCCACCGCTGTCGAGGCCCTGGAAGCCTCCTACGCCGAAGATGTCAGCGACGAGTTCGTCAAGGCCTCGGTCATCGCTCCGGCCGGCACCGCCCCCGCGCTGATCGCCGACGGCGATGCCGTGGTGTTCATGAACTTCCGCGCCGACCGCGCCCGCGAAATCACCCGCGCCTTTGTCGACGAGGACTTCAAGGGCTTCGAGCGCAAGGTCCGTCCGCAGCTTGCCGGCTACGTCATGCTCACCGAGTACTCGGCCAGCATCAAGGCGCCGGTGGCCTATGCCCCGGCCTCGCTGCACAACTCGCTGGGCGAATACCTCGCCTCGCTGGGCAAGACCCAGCTGCGCATCGCCGAGACCGAGAAATACGCCCACGTGACCTTCTTCTTCAGCGGCGGCCGCGAAGAGCCCTATGCCGGCGAGCAACGCATCCTCGTGCCCTCGCCGGATGTCGCCACCTATGACCTGCAGCCCGAGATGAGCGCCGACGAGGTCACCGACAAGCTGGTCGCAGCCATCGAGTCCGGTGACTTCGACGCCCTCATCTGCAATTTCGCCAACGGCGACATGGTCGGCCACACCGGTGTCTTCGAGGCCGCGGTCAAGGCCTGCGAGACCCTGGACCGCTGCATCGGCCGCCTCGCCGAGGCGGTGCGCAAGACCGGCGGCGACATGCTCATCACCGCTGACCATGGCAACGTGGAGCAGATGTTCGACTACGATACCGGCCAGCCCCACAGCGCGCACACCTGCGAACTGGTGCCCTTTGTCTACCTGGGCCAGCGCAAGGACGTTCGTATTGCCGAAGGCGGGGTGCTGTCCGACGTGGCACCGACCCTGCTGGATCTCATGGGGATTCCGAAACCGGCGGAAATGACCGGGCGGCCCCTCGTCATTCCAGCCTGAACCGAAGGAAACCACCATGCGGCAAACGCTGGCCGTCCTGGCCTTGCTCGCGGCAACCGCTGCACCTGTGTCCCAGGTGCATGCCGAAACCAGCGGCCAGCTGCGCGACCAGGCGAAGTCCGCCAAGTCCGACCTGGATTCCGTGCAGAAGCAGATCCGCACGGCGCAGAACAAGCTGCGCCTGACCCAGGCCGAGCGCACCAAGCAGCAGAAGGCGCTGAACAGCGCCGAGCAGCAGATCCGCAAGCTGCAGACCTCCATGTCGTCGACGCTGAAGGAGACCCGCCAGCGCGAGAGTCGCATCGGCGAGCTGAAGGCGCGCCAGCGCGCGCTCGCGGCGGACAAGCGCGAGCAGCTCGGCAGCCTGCAGAAGGATATCCAGCAGGCCTACCGTACCGGCCAGGACGACTACTTCAAGATGCTCCTGAACCAGGAGAATCCCGGCCTGCTGGCGCGCCAGCTGCGCTACTACAGCTACATCCAGAAAGCCCGCAGCGAGAAGATCGGCGAGCTCGACACCACGCTGGCCGAGCTGGCTTCGCTGGAGAAGGAAGAGGGCGAGCAGGTCCGCCAGCTGGAGAAGCTGCAGATCAAGCTGGCGGACGAGCAGGGTCAGCTGAAGACGGCGCAGGAGAAGCGTGAAGCCGCGCTCAAGGTGCTGAACAGCGAGATCCGCACGCAGGACAAGAACCTCAAGTCGCTGCGCCAGGACCAGGCCAACCTGCAGGCGCTGATGCGTCGCCTCGAGCGCGCCGCGCGCGAGGCCGACCGCAAGGAGCAGGAGCGCCGCAAGAAGGAGGCCGAGGAGGCGCGCAAGAGCGGTCAGACCCCGCCTCCGCAGCCCAAGGAGCCCAAGACCTGGAGCCAGGAGCCGGACTATTCCGTGCCCTATCGCGGCAACTGTCCGCTGCCGGCTTCCGGCGGCATCCGCGCCCAGTTCGGCGCCGCGCGTGGTGGCGGCCTGCGCTGGAACGGCATCGTGATCGCGGCGGCCGGCGGTTCGTCGGTGAAGGCGGTAAAGGCCGGCAAGGTGCTCTATGCCGACTTCCTGCGCGGCTACGGCAAGCTGGTCATCATCGACCATGGCGGCGGTTTCATGTCGCTCTACGGTTACAACCAGAGCCTGCAGGTCAAGGTCGGCGACAGCGTCGGCGCCAATCAGANGGCAACTGGTGCAATTACTGAGCTGACGGGCTGCCCGCCGCGAGGCTGGGTACGGACGGGTCGGAAAACACGCTGCGCTACAATTTTCCGACCCGTCCGTACCCGGCCTCGCTACATGCGCATGCCGTCATGATCCGGGCGAACCGGATTCAGAGCCTTATCGGTCGGGCACCCGCCGTGTGTTCCTGTGCCGAGCTGGTCTGTCAGGTACAGAGGGGGATGGGGGGCTGAAAACTGTAGCGCAGCGTGTTTTCAGCCCCCCATCCCCCTCTGCACCGGTGCACCAGTCGCGGACTCAGCGCCGCATGATGATGCCGCGCTCGGCCAGATAGTCCTTGGCCTGCGGAATCGTGTACTCGCCGAAATGGAAGATGCTCGCCGCCAGCACCGCGTCGGCGCCGCCCTCCAGGATGCCGTCGGCCAGGTGCTGCAGGTTGCCGACGCCGCCGGAGGCGATCACCGGCACGTTCACCGCGTCGCTGATGGCGCGCACCAGCGCGAGGTCGTAGCCGGCCTTGGTGCCGTCGGCGTCCATGCTGGTGAGCAGGATCTCGCCGGCGCCGTAGCCGGCCAGCTTCGCTGCCCAGGCCACCGCGTCGATGCCGGTGCGGTTGCGACCGCCGTGGGTGAAGATCTCCCAGCGGCCCGGCTCGCCCGGCGCCGACACGCGCTTGGCATCGATCGCGGCAACGATGCACTGCGAGCCGAAGCGGTCGGCGGCTTCGGCGACGAACTCCGGCCGCTTCACCGCCGCCGAGTTGATGCTGACCTTGTCGGCGCCGGCGTTGAGCAGGCGGCGGATGTCGGCGACTTCGCGGATGCCGCCGCCGACGGTGAGCGGCACGAAGACTTCGGAGGCCATGCGTTCGACCGTGCGCACCATGGTGTCGCGGCCTTCGACGCTGGCGGTGATGTCGAGGAAGGTGATCTCGTCGGCACCCTGCTCGTCGTAGCGGCGAGCGACCTCGACCGGGTCGCCGGCATCGCGGATGTCGAGGAACTTCACGCCTTTGACGACGCGGCCTTGATCGACATCGAGGCAGGGAATGATGCGCTTGGCGAGGCTCATGGGGCGTTCCGTCCGGCTGATGCAGTCATGAAGTGGTGCAAGGGCAGGCGGCGATTCTAGCATGGTGCCCGGCGGGTGCCGCCGGCCGCCGGCGCGACTATAATGCGCGCCTGCCTGCCCTGCCCACCGCCGAGCCTGTTCCGTGACCACCTCTCCGACCCACTTCGATGTCATCGTCATCGGCGGCGGTGCCTCCGGGCTCATGTGCGCCATGGCCGCCGGGCGCCGCGGTCGTCGTGTGCTGGTGGTCGACAGCAGCAAAAAGCTGGGCAAGAAGATCCTCATGTCCGGCGGCGGGCGCTGCAATTTCACCAACCTCTATGTCGAGCCGGGCAATTTCCTGTCTGCCAACCCGCACTTCTGCATCTCGGCGCTGAACCGCTACACGCAGTGGGATTTCATCGCGCTGGTCGACAAGCACCGGGTGCCCTGGGAAGAGCGCAAGCACGGCCAGCTGTTCTGCCGCGACTCGGCGAAGGACATCCTCAATCTGCTGGTGGCCGAGTGCGAGCAGGTCGGGGTGAGCCTGCGCACGCACTGCCAGGTCACCGGCATCAGCGCCCTGCCGGCGGATGCCGCCGGCGCCGCATCCGGTCCTGTGCGTTTCCGGCTCGCCGCGGGCGGAGAAACGCTGACGGCGGAGTCGCTGGTGGTGGCCACGGGCGGCCTGTCGATTCCGACCCTGGGCGCCAGCGGCTTCGGCTACGACATCGCGCGGCAGTTCGGGCACGAGGTGCTGCCGACCCGCGCCGGTCTGGTGCCCTTCACCTTCAGCGACGGCTTCAAGGCGGTGACCGAGCGCCTGTCGGGGCTGGCGCTGGATGCCGTCCTGAGCGCGCCGGACAATGACGGCCAGGCCTTCAGCGAGAGCCTGCTGTTCACCCATCGCGGCCTGAGCGGGCCGGCGGTGCTGCAGCTGTCGAACTACTGGCAGCCCGGCGAGCGCATCGCCATCGATCTGCTGCCCGGCGAGTCCGTCGCGGACTGGCTGAAGGCGCGCAAGCGCAGCCATCCCAGGTCGCTGCTGCGCACCCTGCTGGGCGAGCGCCTGGCGAAATCGCTGGTGCTGGAGCTGCAGGCCCTGCTCTGGCCGGCGTGGGCGGAGACGGCCATCACCGATGTGCCCGATGCCGTGCTGCTGGCGCTGGCCGGCGAGCTGCAGGCATGGTCGCTGAAACCGTCCGGCACCGAAGGCTATCGCACCGCCGAGGTCACCCTGGGCGGGGTAGATACCCGCGAGCTGTCATCGCGTACCATGGAGAGCAGGCGCCAGCCCGGGCTCTACTTCATCGGCGAAGTGGTCGATGTCACCGGCTGGCTCGGCGGCTTCAATTTCCAGTGGGCCTGGTCCTCCGGCCAGGCCGCCGGCCAGTTCGTCTGACGCCACGGCGTCATCCAGGAATCCTGTACATGCTGCGACTCACCGACCTCAAGCTGCCGCTGGAACACACCGAGGATGCCCTGCGCCAGGCCATGATCACCCGCTTGGGCGTGAAGCCGGCCGACCTGCTCGGCTTCACGGTGTTCAAGCGCAGCTATGACGCCCGCAAGCGCGGTCACATCACGCTGATCTACGCGCTGGATGTCGAGCTGCGCGACGAGGCCGCCGTGCTCGCGCGCCTGGCCGGTGATGCCCATGTCGGTCCGGCGCCGGATGTCGGCTACAAGTTCGTGGCGCGGGCGCCTGCGTCCGGCGGCGACTTTCATCGGCCGCTGGTGATCGGCTTCGGGCCCTGCGGCCTGTTCGTGGCGCTGCTGCTGGCGCAGATGGGCTTCCGGCCCATCGTGCTGGAGCGCGGCAAGGCGGTGCGCGAACGCACGCAGGACACCTGGGGCCTGTGGCGCAAGCGTGACCTGAATCCGGACTCCAACGTGCAGTTCGGCGAAGGCGGTGCCGGCACTTTCTCCGACGGCAAGCTCTACTCGCAGATCCGCGACCCGCATCACCACGGCCGCAAGGTGCTGACCGAGTTCGTCGCCGCCGGCGCGCCGGAGGAGATCCTCTACGTCAGCAAGCCGCACATCGGCACCTTCAAGCTGGTGTCCATGATCGAGCAGATGCGCGAGAACATCACCGCGCTGGGCGGCGAGATCCGCTTCAGCCAGCGTGTCGACGACCTGCTGATCGAGCATGGCCATGTGCGTGGCGTGACCCTGTCCGACGGCACCCAGCTGCGCAGCGACCATGTCGTGCTGGCGGTGGGCCACAGCGCCCGCGACACCTTCGAGATGCTGCACGGCAAGGGCGTGTTCATGGAGGCCAAGCCGTTCTCCATCGGCTTCCGCGCCGAGCACCCGCAGTCGCAGATCGACACCTGCCGCTTCGGGCCGCAGGCCGGGCATCCCATCCTGGGGGCGGCTGACTACAAGCTGGTGCATCACTGCCGGAACGGGCGTTCGGTGTACAGCTTCTGCATGTGCCCGGGCGGCACCGTGGTGGCTGCTACCTCGGAGCCGGGACGCGTGGTCACCAACGGCATGAGCCAGTATTCGCGCAACGAGCGCAACGCCAACAGCGCCATCGTGGTGGGCATTTCGCCGGAGGATTATCCGGGCGGGCCGCTAGCCGGCATCGCGCTGCAGCGTGAGCTGGAAACGCGCGCCTTCGAGCTCGGTGGCGGCGATTACAACGCGCCGGCGCAGCTGTTCGGCGACTTCCTCGCCGGCCGCGCGTCGACCGCGCTGGGCGAGGTGCAGCCATCGTACAAGCCGGGGGTGACGCTGACCGACCTGGCGCCATCCCTGCCCGGCTACGCCATCGAGGCCATCCGCGAAGCCATCCCGGCCTTCGCGCGGCAGATCCGCGGCTACGACCGGGCCGACGCCATCTTCACCGGGGTGGAGACGCGCACGTCGTCGCCGCTGCGCATCACGCGCGGCGACGACTTCCAGAGCCTGAACGTGAAGGGCCTGTACCCGGCCGGCGAGGGCGCGGGCTACGCTGGCGGCATCCTGTCCGCCGGTGTCGATGGCATCCGCGTCGCCGAGGCGGTGGCGCTGAGCATCGTCGCCGGGCGCTGAAGCACAGCGTCCGGCACAGCTCCCGGCGCTGTCGGCTCAGGCCTTCTTCACGAACTCTGACTTCAGCTTCATGGCGCCGATGCCGTCGATTTTGCAGTCGATGTCGTGGTCGCCATCGACCAGGCGGATGCTCTTCACCTTGGTGCCGACCTTCACCACCAGCGACGAGCCCTTGACCTTGAGGTCCTTGATCACTGTCACGGTGTCGCCGTCCTGGAGCAGGTTGCCGTTGGCATCCTTGATCACGCGGGCGTCATCGCCGGCGGCGGGGGCGCCGGCCGAGGTGTCGAGCGGCTCCCATTCATGGGCGCATTCGGGGCAGATTAGCAGGGGGCCGTCCTCGTAGGTGAAGGCGGAACTGCATTGCGGACAGGGTGGCAGGGTGCTCATGGGTCGCTCCAGGTGTCGGTGGCGCGACCGTTGGCATGATTGCCGGAAGTGCTCTGGGCGCGGTCGCGCCGTGGGGGTGGATGACGGGTGATCGCGCCGCGGCGGGCCCTGCCTGAGGGCCGCCGGGCGGATGGACCGTCAGGCATCGGCCAGGGCTTGCGCCTCGGCCAGGTCCAGCGTGCCCTCGTAGATGGCACGGCCGGTGATGGTGCCGATCACGCCGTCGCCCTGCACGCTGAGCAGGCGACGCACGTCATCGAGATTGGTGACTCCGCCGGAGGCGATCACGGGCAGGCCGGAGTCGCGCGCCAGCTTGGCGGTGGCTTCGACATTGACGCCCTGCATCATGCCGTCGCGGGCGATGTCGGTGTAGACGATGGCACTGATGCCGTCGGCCTTGAACTGCTTCGCCAGGTCCACGGCCTGCACGGACGAGACTTCCGCCCAGCCGTCGGTGGCGACCCAGCCGTCCTTCGCGTCGATGCCGACGATGACCCGGCCCGGGAAGGCCTGGCAGGCCTCACGCACGAAGGCCGGTTCCTTGACCGCCTTGGTGCCGATGATGACCCAGCTCACGCCGGCCTTCACGTAGGCCTCGATGGTTTCCAGCGAGCGGATGCCGCCGCCGATCTGGATCGGCAGCTGCGGCCAGCGACGGGCGATGGCCTGCACGATCTCGCCGTTCACCGGCTGGCCGGCGAAAGCGCCGTTGAGGTCGACCAGGTGCAGGCGGCGCGCGCCCTGCTCCACCCATTGCGCGGCGACGCCGATGGGGTCGTCGGAGAACACGGTGTCGTCCTCCATGCGGCCCTGCTTCAGGCGCACGCAGGCGCCGTCCTTGAGGTCGATGGCGGGGATGATCAGCATGGTCGGCTCCACTGTTTCAGTTGGTGCGCGGCGGTGGCCGGCGCTTCAGCATCGGGCGGGATGCGGCATCCCGGAAATGCGCGGTGTTCAGGGCTTCCAGCGCAGGAAGTTGTGCAGCAGGCGCAGGCCGTCCTTCGCGCTCTTCTCGGGGTGGAACTGCACGGCGAACATGCTGCCCTCGGCGATGGCGCAGGAGAACGGCAGGCCGTACTCGCACTCGCCGGCGCTCAGCCCCGGCTGCTCCGGCACGCAGTAGTAGCTGTGCACGAAGTAGAAGCGCGCGCCGTCGGCGATGCCGTCCCAGAGCGGGTGCGGGCGACCGTCCGCCTGCGGCAGCTGGCGCACGTTGTTCCAGCCCATGTGCGGAACCTTGAGATGCTGCTCGCGCACCGCCGGCACATCGCTGAAGAAGCGGACCGCACCGGGGTGGATGCCGAGGCCGTCGATGCCGCCGTTCTCTTCCGAGTGCGCCAGCAGCGCCTGCATGCCGACGCAGATGCCCAGCAGCGGCTTGTCGCCGACCAGCTCGCGCACCGCGGTGTCGATGCCGTGCGCGCGCATTTCCGCCATGCAGTCGCGCATGGCGCCCTGGCCGGGCAGCACGATGCGGTCGGCGGCGCGGATGATGGCCGGGTCATCGGTCACCGTCACGCGGCTGGCGCCGACCTTCTCCAGCGCCTTGGCGACGGAGTGCAGGTTGCCCATGCCATAGTCGAGAACGGCGACGCTGGTCACAGGCAGCCCTTGGTCGACGGCATCTGGCCGGCCATGCGCGGATCGAATTCCATGGCCATGCGCAGCGCGCGGCCGAAGGCCTTGAACAGCGTCTCGGCCTGGTGGTGGGCATTGCGGCCGCGCAGGTTGTCGAGGTGCAGGGTGACCAGCGCGTGGTTCACGAAGCCCTGGAAGAACTCGTAGAACAGGTCGACGTCGAACTTGCCGATGTGGCTGCGCACGAACTCGCAGTGCATCTCCAGGCCGGGGCGGCCGGATAGGTCGATCACCACGCGCGACAGCGCCTCGTCCAGCGGCACGTAGGCGTGGCCGTAGCGGCGCACGCCGATCTTGTCACCGAGCGCCTTGGCGAAAGCCTGGCCGAGGGTGATGCCGCAGTCCTCGGCGCTGTGGTGGTCGTCGATGTGCAGGTCGCCGTCGCAGACCAGGGTGATGTCGATCAGGCCGTGACGCACGATCTGGTCCAGCATGTGGTCGAGGAACGGCATGCCGGTGCGCAGGTCGCCCTGGCCGGTGCCATCGAGATTCACCACGGCGCGAATCTTCGTTTCCTTGGTGTTGCGGACCACTTCCGCCTGACGTGCGGTCATGCCCTGCCTCGTGTGTGACTGTGTGAGGCGGCGATTATAGCCGCAGGGCGCATTCCCTGCATCGTCTGCGGGAATGCGCGGTCCTGATGTCGCTGCCAGCGCACATCCCCGGCATCACGGCTGCGCAGCCACGCGCCCGGGCGTTACACTGTCGGCCTGCACACAGGAGTCATCATGCCCGTCACCGCGCAGCCGCAATCCTTCCCACTCGATGCCGAGCTGAGCGAGCGTCTCGCCCGCCTGCAGCCGGCCCTGCCCCTGGCGCCGGGCGCCGCCGGCGATGTGTTCTACATCGGCTGGTTCAACACCCGCCCCATTTCCGCCGCCTGGGCGACGGGGCCGGATGACGGCCGCCAGCTCACCGGCTTCGCCATCCACCCGGCCACCCGCGGACGCGGCGTGCTGGCGCGGCTGGCGCAGGAAATGCGCGCGCTGGAGAACGCCGCCGGCCGCCGCGTGCTGTCCGCCGACGACTACTCGGCGCTGGATACCGAAGACTGAGCCAGGCCTTGCCTTCCGGCATCTGGCGGCAGGGTCGCGCGGCTCAGCCCGGGACCGGCAGGTCGC
>NZ_PTQZ01000360.1 GCF_002943415.1 Amnimonas aquatica
GCGCCGCTCGGTGCGCGGCTACCTGCCCGACCCGGTGCCCGACGCGGTCCTGCGCGAGGTCTTCGAGCTGGCGCAGACCGCGCCGTCGAACTGCAATGTGCAGCCCTGGCAGGTCTACGTGGCTTCCGGCGCCACCCGCGACGAGCTGCGCCGCCGCTTCACCGAGGGAGTCGCCAGCGGCAAGGCCATGACCCCGGACATCGGCTTCCTGCCCGCGCTGGCCGGCACCCACCGCACGCGCCAGGTCGAGTGCGCGCAGGCGCTGTACGGCGCCATGGGCATCGCGCGCGATGACAAGGCCGGCCGCATGCGCGCCACCCTGCGCAACTTCGAGCTGTTCGACGCGCCGCACGTCTGTTTCATCGGCATGGACCGCGCGTTCGGCAAGCTGATGGCGCTCGACGTCGGCATGTACACGCAGACCCTGATGCTGGTCATGGCCGCGCACGGCATCGGCAGCTGCGCCCAGGGCTCCATGGGCTACTACCCGCAGGATGTGCGCGAGGTGTTCGGCATCGACGACAACATCGCCATCCTGTTCGGCATCTCGTTCGGCTACGAGGACACCACCGTGGCCGCCAACCAGGCCCGCACCGTGCGCGCGCCGCTGGGCGAGAGCGTCGTCTTCAGATGAGCCTCGCGGGCGGAGCCGGCACCGCCCGGCCCGCCTGCCCTCCGTCCGCCCCGGCGACAAACCGACGACCAGCCATGCCCGCCGGTTCCGGCACCCGGTGGTGCTGTGTATAACAAACACAGCACCACCGGAGAGGGCACAGGCATGAGCGACGACCAGACACCGCCGGAACAGGCGCCACGACGCCAGCGCGCGGTACGCCGCGCCGTCGGCCAGGTTCAGGAGGCGGCCGGCTTCGCGCGCGAGGTCGCCGGCCTGGTGACCGGTCTCGCCGGCGTCGCCGCCCAGGGTGCCGCCAGCGCCGCCGGCAGCACGGCACGTGGCGCCGCACGCGAGGCCGGCGCCGCCGCGCTGAAGATCGCCCGCCACGCCCTCGGCCGCTCGACGCTGACCCTGCCGCTGCCCGAGCTGCTGCTCAACAACCAGCTCAGCCAGCGTGCGGCCGGCTATCCGGCCGTGGACAGCCTGCGCGTCGACTGCAGCCACGACCTGCTCCGCATCAAGGTCGACGGCCACTACCAGCGCGTGGTCTACACCGC
>NZ_PTQZ01000361.1 GCF_002943415.1 Amnimonas aquatica
GCATCAGCAGGCCCGCGGAGAAGGTGCTGTCGAAAGTGATGGAGCCATCGCCATCGGCGAAGCTGAATGTCGCGGCCTGTGCCGTGCCCGCCAGCTGCACCGACATGGCGGCGACCAGCGCCTTCAGGATAGGAAACGGACGTCCCTGCGCCGGAAACCTGGAATCAAGCATGGCACCCCACCTTTTGTTGTTGTTGTGTAACCAGCTGGATTTGTAATGGTCCCCCGGACAAGTTGCAATGTTGAAAGCTGCCACACCGGCAAAAAATGGGCAAAAAAAAAGCCAGCTTGCGCTGGCTGCAGAGACTACATCCAAGGACACCGCTGCTCAGCAGAATCCGTCAAACCCGGGCGCCGCAAGCTTTCGGCGCCGGCACAGGCACACCCGCCCGGCGTAATCAGACAACTGTCAGGTATATGAACAATACGGGACAGTCGCGTCAATGCCGTCCGTCAGGATTCCGCCGGCGATCCGACCGGCGCCACGGGCGCATGGACAAGTCCTTGCCCGTCGTCAGACAATTGCGCACCTTCCGNGCCCTGCGCTGGTCTGCCTGCTCCAGGCAGACGGGAAGTCGGTGCCAATCCGACGCTGCCCCCGCAACGGTGAAACTGGTCAAGACATTCACATGCCACTGTCCGCGGACGGGAAGGCGAATGTCCGCGGCGCCTGCCGCACCAGCCAGCCCGGAGACCGGCTCGGAAGGACAACGGTCGGCGCGGCGGGCGCTCATCCGGAGCCCGTGCGCGCCCTTCCGCCCGCCATCCCTCCGTGCCGACTCATCCCGACACCTGTTCTGCGGGGATGCAGACAGCATGGAGACACCCGAAAAATGAAGAAGATTCTGCCTTTTGCGCTCGCACCGCTGTCGCTCATGATCGCCGGCATGGCACTGGCCGCAGAAACCGCACTGCCCGAAACAGTGGTTACCGCTGATCGCTCTCTTGCCGGCAACAGCAGCCAGCTGGATGCCGCCACCGTTATCACCCGGGCCGATATAGAACGTACCCAGCCCGACTCCCTGGCCAGTCTGCTTAGCCGAGCTGCCGGCGTCTCCATACCCGCCAACGGCGGCCCGCTGACCACCACCGGCGTGTTCATTCGCGGCTTCAAGTCCAACCAGGTGCTCATTCTGGTCGATGGCGTGCGCGTCAACGATGCCAACCAGGG
>NZ_PTQZ01000362.1 GCF_002943415.1 Amnimonas aquatica
CAGCTGCTCAGGTAGGCGTTCACCGCCCGTCCGGCACGCTGCATGACCAGCTCCTCGTCGCCGAGGTGCTGCTTCGACGCCGTCGCCAGTCCGGCGACCCTGGCGTCCAGCGCGAGCATGACACGGATGCCGTCGGCCAGCACCTGGCGGTCCAGCTGCTCCACCGGCTCGGCGAAATACTGCTCAAGCAGCACGCGGCGCGCCTGCTGCAGTTGCAGCGCGGCCTCCCAGTCGCCCTGCTCGGCGTGCCGGAGCAGCGCGTGCGTCATGTCCAGCAGGCCGTTCCAGGTCAGGCGCTCGGGGCTGGCGGCACGCGGAAAGGCGATCACTTCGGCATTGGTCAGGTTGTGCATGATCAGGCTCCCACGGCGGCCAGGGTGGCGCCGGCCGGCGCGCCATGACGCAGGTTCATCGGGATCTGCGACCAAGCATCGCTCAGCGTGCGCAGCAGGCCGCTGCACTCGTCGAGCATGCCGGCGTCGCGGCCCGCGCTGGCCTGCAGCAGGCGGCGGGTCAGGTAGTCGTAGAGGTCGTCGAGGTTGGCTGCCAGCTCGCTGGTGCTGCTGCGGTCCAGGCTCATGCGCAGGCCTTCGACGATGCGCAGCGCGCGGGTAATGTCCTGGCCCATGCCGCTGACATCGGCGCGCATCAGCTTGCCCCGGGCGCGGGCGATGCGGTCGAGCGCGCCCTCGTAGAGCATTTCGATCAGGCGGTGCGGGCTGGCCGCCTCGACACCGCTGTGACGGCCGATGTCGGCGTAGGCGCTGGCTGCCCTGCTGAATGCCATGCTCATTTGAAGTTCTCCCCGCTGCATGTCTGTCGTACCAGGATCATCGGCTCCGGGGCGGAAAACTTGAGCCGCGGAAGGCCGGAACCGGGGCGGGATTCGTTATGAAAACGTAACCCGCCGGCGCTCACTTGGACAGCAGCGAGAGCTGCGAGGTCAGGAAGCTGCTGGTGCTGGAAAGCCCTGACAGCAGCGTGTCCAGCGCGGTGAACTGGGCCGTGTAGCGGGCCTGCAGCTGCTCCATGCGCAGCTCGTGGGCATCGCGCTGGCGGGTGACATCCTTGGACTGGCTGTTGAGGCTGTCGGTGCGGCCCTGGATCAGGCCGTCGCTCTTCACGAAGCGGTCGAGCGACGCGCTCAGGCGCGCCGACATGCCGTC
>NZ_PTQZ01000363.1 GCF_002943415.1 Amnimonas aquatica
GCGCCTGCCCCATGTCCTGCAGGCGGGTGGTGCCCATGTCCTCGACTTTCGCCGTGGCCGCGATCATCGCGAACGCCGCGGACACGTTGGTGCCGCGCAGGCGGCTCATGCCGGCGGGGTTGTAGAAGATCACCGAGGCATCATTGGCTTCGGCCGAGTTGGCATTGGAAGTGCCCTGGCTGCTGATCGCGATCACCGGCACTTCGGCACCGGCCGACCACGCCAACGGCGACAGGCAGCTCATCAGGGCAACGGCCAGCGGCTTGGCGCCGACCGGGAAACGCGGGCTGTTCATGCAGTCCCCTTCTTCTTGTTATGGTTTCGGGTGGTTCCACGTGCGCCGTCGGCGCTCAGTTCCAGTTTTCGCTGCTGCTGGAACACTCGGCATCCGCCGGGTTCACGCTGCAGCGCACGCGCTTGATGATCTTCAGGCCCTGCTTGTCGTAGAGACCCTGCTCGGCCGCCGTGATGCGCGACTCGCGCAGCAGCACGGTGTAGTCGGTCATGATCTGGTCCGACACTTCGCTCCAGGCCGACTTGGGAATGTCACGCTCGGCCTTGGTGATCAGCGCCAGCGCGCGGTCGAACTGTCCCGCCCAGTACTGCCGCGACTTGATGCCGAAGCCCTCGGGGAACTTGCTCTTGTCGAGGATCAGCTGGTAGCTGAGCATGACCAGCGGGAAACGGTGGATGGTGCCGTTGCTGCCCAGGCCGCGGTGCAGCTCGAGCGGACGGTAGGCCGCCGCCGGCGCGGCGATCAGGTCGACCGAGCCGTTGTTGAACTTGCCGGCGAAGCTGGTGATGTCTGCGGACACCGGCTGGGCACCGATCTTCTGCGCCAGCACCGCCTGGCTGCGGTCGTAGTCGAAGGTGGCGATCTTCTTGCCGGCCAGTTTCTGCACCGTGTTGATGCTGCGGTCGCGCACGAACGGATACGCGGTACCAAACGGAATGATGCCGCCGACCTCGTACTTGCCGTTGACCATCAGGCTGCCGGCAGCCGGGCTGGAAAAGGTCTGGATGGTGCGGCGCACCACGTCGTAGCTGGCGTTGATGTCGATATGCCCGTTGCGGCCCACGCTGGCGGCACCGAAGGCGTCCATGGCACCGGAGACGGCATTGAACTGGCGGGTGCGCAGACCGGTGGCGAACACGGCATCGCAC
>NZ_PTQZ01000364.1 GCF_002943415.1 Amnimonas aquatica
CGATCATGCCCTCCTCCTCCACCGACGCGCCGGCCAGCAACTGCCACAGCGCGCGCCCGGCCAGGATGCCCAGCGCCAGCAGCGCGATGCGGTCGCCGCGCCGCAGCTGCGGCCACAGGCCGAGCAGGAACAGGCCGTAGAGCACGCCCGAGAAACCGACGTAGTCCGCCACCTGCGGTGCCGCGACCAGCAGCAGGATGCCGGTGCCCGCCATCAGCACCAGCAGCGCCGGCAGCCAGCGGCGATCGCGGAACAGCTCCGGACACAGCAGCCGGCACAGCAGCAGGCCGGCCAGATTGAGCAGGCAGTGCGCCCAGCCCAGATGCACCAGATGCGCCGTCAGCAGGCGCCAGAACTCGCCGGCGAGCACGGCCTCGCGCTCGAAGCGCAGCAGCGCGCGCGCGGGCTCGCCGGCCAGCTGCAACAGCAGCATGGCGACCGCCAGCAGCAGAAACAGTCCCCAACCACGCCAGACCGGCCCTATCATTCCGCTATCCTCTTGCACGAGCCCGATCCGCCGGTCATGCCCGCCACTCCTGTCGTCCGCAGCTTCGCCGCCGTGGAAAATCCCGCCGCCCGCGTGCTGATCCTGGGCAGCATGCCCGGCGTGGCCTCGCTGACCGCCGGCGAATACTACGCGCATCCGCGCAATGCCTTCTGGCACATCATGGCCGAACTCGCCGGCGCCGATCCCGCGCTGGCCTACGCCGAACGGCTGGCGCGCCTGCGCGCGGCCGGCATCGCGCTGTGGGACGTGCTCGCCAGTTGCGAACGGCCGGGCAGCCTGGATGCGGACATCGTCGCCCCCAGCGTGGTGGTCAACGACTTCGCCGGTTTCCTGCGCCGGCACCCGGAGATCGACCGCATCGGCTTCAACGGCGCCACCGCGGCGCAGTGCTTCCGCCGCCATGCCCTGCCCGGGCTGCGCGAAGCCGGCCTGGCCGATGCCCTCGCCCTGCACACGCTGCCGTCCACCAGCCCGGCTCACGCCGGCATGCCCTATGCGCGCAAGCTGGCCCTGTGGTCGGCCTTCCTGCGTGGCGACTACACTGAAGCAGCACGGGCCACATGATGCCACGCGTCCCGGCCACCCCAGCCACCAGCCGCCGGAAACCCGCATGACCCTGCTCTCACGCCTCGCCGCCAGCGCCATCAAGACCGGAC
>NZ_PTQZ01000365.1 GCF_002943415.1 Amnimonas aquatica
CTCCCTTCCGGTGGATGAGCGTCAGGCGCCCGCATGCTCCCGATAATTTGCCTTCATGGCAATTATTTTATGTAAATTGGCCCTGCGCGCTTTGCGGTGGTGGCAAGCTGGCGAGAACAATGCCGGCATGAATATTGGCCGTGTCATCAGGGGTTTGCGTGTCGAGCGGGGGCTCAAGCTGGAGCCGCTGGCGAACGATCTCGACCTCGCCACCAGCACGCTGTCGCGCATAGAGAGCGGCCGCCACAACCCCTCCCTGGAGAACCTGGAGCGCATCGCCCGCGCGCTGGGCGTTCGCGTCAGCGACATCTTCCGCGAGGCGGAGCAGGCCGAAGGGGGCCAGGCGGTGAACGAGCCCGCCAGCGAGTACGAAGCTCAGAGCGTGCAGCTGCGCAAGCTGTTCCATGCGCTCAGCGAGCAGAATCGGAGCATGGCGATAGACCTGCTGAAGACCCTGCTGCGCGGGCAGAAGCAGAGCGGCGCCTGACGGATTGCCGATCGCCGCGCGCTTTGGCAGACTACGCACCTCGCCAAGAGAAGGGCCGATAGCTCAGCTGGGAGAGCGCCGCGTTCGCAATGCGGAGGTCGAGGGTTCGATCCCCTTTCGGTCCACCATAAAATCAATGACTTAGCTCGGTTTTGCGAGCGAAAGACATGCAGGCATCGGATTTTTGTCCAAGTTCTGTCCAATTCATTTTGGGAGGATTTGGGAGCCGATGGCCTCACTCCGAAAACGCGGTGACCTGCAGTGGCAGGCCCGCATCGTCCGCAAGGGCTACCCTGCTCAAGTCAAACGTTCAACATCAGGGCTGAAGCTTGGGAGAGAAAGGGATATAAGAAAGCCTTTCTCTCTATAAAAATCAGGACTTATCTTTTAGCCACTATATGGCATAAAACGCCACCATTGCGGCAGGCATGCTACATCTTTAGGTGCGTCTTTTGGGGTGTTTATTGCCAAGTTAACACGATCATCTGATTTGTATATATAAATTGGGTATCGGTTGTACCAAATGGGATCAGGTCCGTTCACTACGACGTATGATTCGCCAGGTGATGCATCAAAGGTCAGAAACGCATTGTAGGTTGCCATTCCCTTTTGGCCTACGATCTCTAGATAGGTCCTTCCGGCTGGTATCTTCA
>NZ_PTQZ01000366.1 GCF_002943415.1 Amnimonas aquatica
ACCGCCGGCCTTCATGCCGGCGGCGTGCTCTGGCCGGTGCTGACGGTGGCGACGCTGCTGCTGTCCTTCCTGCGCGCCTACGGTCATGCGCCGTCGCCGGTCTGGCTGCTCCCGGCCGCGCTGCTGGCTGGCTGGCATGTCGCCGGCCAGCAGTCCGGCAACCTGCCGCCGGTGCTCGCCGACCTGCCCCTGCCGGTGGCGCTGCCGGCTGCGGCCGGCCTGCTGTTCGGGGCGCTGCTGCTCGGCACCGGCCTGGGTGCCCACTGGCAGCAGTCGGATGCCGGGCAGCAGCGCCTGCCGCTGGCGGGTCGTGGTGTCGTGCTGCTGGTCGGGCTGGGCCTGGTCGCGCTGCTGCTGACCGGTCGCGGTTCGCTGCCGGTGCTGCTGCTCGGCTACCTGGCCACCCTGCTGGCGCTGGATGCGCTGGCCCGCCCGGCGCTGGCCGCCGTCCGCGGCCTGAACCTGCCGCCGCTGCTGGCACCGTTGCTGGTGCTGGTGCCGGTGGTGGTCGCCGCCGAGGCGGTCTGGTATTTCGCCGGCGCCGCCGCGCTGGACTGCCTGACGTTCGCGCTGGCGGTCTGGATGGCCGTGAACATGCTGCTGCTGGCGCTCTTCGCCGGCTGGGTCATGAAAATCAGCCATGTCCGCAAGGCGCTGCAGCTGCCGTCCGAAGGGCTGTACAACGTCTGGCGCATCGCCGTGCGCTGGGTCGCGCCGGTCACCCTGCTGATCGCGCTTTGGCGCCTGCTGCCGCAGTGAGCGTCATCACGGGCCGGACCACAGCGGGCGTGTCGTCATGAGCGCTGCCAGCTGGCTGGACATCGAGTTGGCGTGCGCGCTGCCGGACCGGCAGCTGCTGCTGGCGCGGCGCGTGCCCGCGGGCACCACGCTGCTGCAGGCGCTGGATGACTCCGGCCTGCTGCAGGAGTTCACGCTGTTGGCGGAGGCGCGTGCGCAGGGCACGCTGGCGCTCGGGGTGTGGGGCAAGGTGGAGCGCAGTCCGGAGAGCCGGGTGCTGCGTGACGGAGACCGCATCGAGGTCTACCGGCCGCTGACGCGCGACCCCAAGGATGCCCGCAAGGCGCGGGCGGAGAAGGTCAGGGCGGAAGGCGCCGGCCGCTGACCGCTGTCGGCGTGCGC
>NZ_PTQZ01000367.1 GCF_002943415.1 Amnimonas aquatica
TCCTGGGCCACGGTGTTGCCATTGTCATGACAGAGCAGGTTCACCCGGCGAAGGCCGAGATGCACCAGCAGCATCTGCAGCCGGTCGAGATGCGCGGCGATGCCGTAATCGGCCCCTGCCGGCTTGTCGGAGAAGCCGTAGCCGAGCTTGTCCGCCACGATCACGCGAAAGCGCGCCGACAGCGGCACGACCACGCGATGCCAGTCCCAGGACGACGTCGGGAAGCCGTGCAGCAGCAGGAGCGGCGCGCCCTGCCCCAGCTCGCGGAAGAACAGGCGACCTTCGCCGGTGTCGAAATAATCGCCAGAGGCCTGCCAGGCCGACAATGTGGTCACGAGAGCCTCCCTGTTCCCTGCACGGTTTGTCTTTGAACGTCCGCCGGAGCGGACACGCGCACAAGCCTGCCAAACCATCGGCGCCGTCGCAATCGGTCACCGACCGGACACCGCGGCAGGTGCGGCTGCCTGAAATACCGGCAGCCCGCACTTTTCAAGCCGGGGCTGTCTATGTATCATCGCCAGCCTTGTCGGAGAGTTGACCGAGAGGCCGAAGGTGCTCCCCTGCTAAGGGAGTAGGGGTCAAAAGCCCCTCAAGGGTTCGAATCCCTTACTCTCCGCCATTACATGACAAGCAAGAGACCCGCCCAGTGCGGGTCTCTTGCTTTCCGGCGGGTATCAGCCCAAATGCCTGCCGGTGCCGGTCGTGGCGACACCTCAGCCGACCGCCAGTGCACCACCGGCGACCGATGCATGCGCCGGCCTTTCGTGCCAGGCCCGGTCGCCACGGGCATCACGGATGCGGGTCGGCAGGCCCATGTCATCCAGCAGCGACAGGAAGGGGCGCGGCGGCAGCTCCTCGACGTTGACCATGCGGCGCGCATCCCAGTCGCCCCGGGCGACCAGGATCGCCGCTGCCGCTGCAGGCACTCCGGCCGTGTAGGAAATGGCCTGGCTGCCGACTTCGGCGTGGCAGTCGGCGTGATCGCACACGTTGTAGATGAACACCTCCTGCTCGCGGCCGTCGCGGCTGCCGCGCAGCAGATCGCCGATGCAGGTCTTGCCGGTGTAGTCCTGCGCCAGCGAAGCCGGATCCGGAAGCACCGCCTTCACCACCTTCAGCGGCACCACTTCCTGCCC
>NZ_PTQZ01000368.1 GCF_002943415.1 Amnimonas aquatica
CTCGCCCTCGTCAGACCAGACCTCGCGCAGGTGACGCGTGCGCCAGACCGCCAGGCTCTCCTGCAGACGCTGCCAGGCCGGCAGCCTGGTCCGGCAATCGCGCCCCGCAGCCTCGGGAGACAGGCTCACAGCAGCCCGCTGCCGTTGAGCCAGGACTTCAGCGAACCGGCGAGCTGCGGATCACGCAGGGCGAGTGCCATGTTGGCCTTCATGTGGCCCAGCTTGCTGCCGCAGTCGTAGCGCACGCCAGTGAAGCGGTGCGCGCGAATGTCGTGCGAGGCCAGCAGGGCGGCAATGCCGTCGGTGAGCTGGATTTCGCCGCCAGCACCCGGCTTCACCTCGGCCAGCGCCGCGAAAATGTCGCCCGGCAGGACATAGCGGCCAACCACCGCCAGGTTGCTGGGGGCATCGGCCGGCTTCGGCTTCTCGACCATGGCGACCATGCGGGCCGGATCATCGGCCGCGTTCTGCGTCAGCGACACCACACCATATTTGTCGGTCTGTTCGCGCGGCACTTCCTCGACCGCCAGCGACCAGGCACCGGTGCGCCCGTGCAGTGCGACCATGTCGGCGAGACAGCCGGCCTCGCCCTGGGGCGCGTCAATGAAGTCGTCCGGCAGCATGACCGCGAAGGTCTGCTTCTCACCTTCCGGGGTGGCCGCCAGCACCTCGCGGGCGCACAGCACGGCATGGCCCAGGCCCAGCGCCTGCTGCTGGTAAACCACCGACAGCGTCAGCCCTTCGGGCGTGGCCGAGCGCAGCGCGGCCAGCAGGTCCTGCTTGTTCTTGGCCTCGAGCTCGGCCACCAGCCCCGGATCGGCCGGCTGCAGATGGCGCTCCAGCGCCTGCTTCACCGGCGAGCTGACCAGCACGACATGACGGATGCCGGCCCGGAAAGCCTCTTCAACGGCGTACTGCACCAAGGGCTTGTCCACGACAGGGAGCAGCTCCTTGGGCACGGACTTGGTGGCGGGAAGGAAACGGGTGCCGAGACCGGCAACGGGAAGAACGACGGTAGAGATCAAGGTTGTGGACACTCTGCAATCAGTTGACAACGCCCATGCTAACGCTAACAGGCCATCTGTGAGATTACAGGATACTAACAAAGCCGGCACCATGAGTCCCCCCC
>NZ_PTQZ01000369.1 GCF_002943415.1 Amnimonas aquatica
CGAGGATGACCTGGTCAGCCAGCACCTGCTGCGCGGCATCCTCGAGCCCTGGGGCGTGCACCTGGTCTGTGCCGATACCGGCGCCCAGGCGCTGGCACTGCGGCACCAGCCCTGGGACCTGGTGCTGGTCGATGGCGAGCTGCCCGACATGAACGCGGCCACGCTGGCGCGTGCCTGGGCCGCCGCCGAGCGCGCGGGCAGCGGCACTCAGGCGCCGCTGGTGGCGATCACCGCGCACAGCGATCCCGCCAGCCTGGCGCGCTACCGCGCTGCCGGCCTGGATCCGGTGCTGAACAAGCCGCTGCGCAAGAGCCATCTGCTCAGCGTGCTCACCCCGCTGCTGGCATCGGAGCGGCCGAAACGACGCTGACGCGGAGCGCTGACAGCCGCCCGGCGGCGCGGCTCAGTCGCCGGGCAGAAGCCAGCGCGGGTCCACGCGCATGTCGTTGAGGCTGACGGTCCAGTGCAGGTGCGGTCCGGTGGCGCGTCCGGTGGCGCCGACCAGTCCGACCGGCTGGCCGGCCTTCACGGCGTCGCCGGTCTTCACCAGCACCTTGCTGAAGTGGCAGAGCATGGAGTAGAGGCCCTGGCCGTGGTCGATGATCACCGTGCGGCCATTGAAGAAGTAGTCTCCGGTGAGCGCCACGCGGCCATCGGCGGGAGCGACCGCCGGGGTGCCGGTGGCTCCGGCGATGTCCAGTCCGAGGTGGGGGGCTCGCGGCTCGTCGTTGAAGAAACGGCGCAGCCCGAAGGGGCTGCTGAGGCGGCCTGTCAGCGGCCAGCGGAAGGTCGGCCAGCGGGCATCGGCGCCGGCCGGGCTGTGCACCCGGTAGGCCGCCTTCTGTTCCGCGGCTTCGCGGGCGAAGCGCTCGAGCTGGACCGGGTCCGGGTTCACGTACTGGGTCTGGGTCAGCGTCAGGCGCTGTTCGGGGTAGGGCTGCCGGCTCACCGTGAAGCTGGCGACCTGCGTGGCCGGATCGTTGTCCGGCGTGCTGTGCAGGGCCTGCTCGCCGTCGCTGTCGAGACCGACGCCGATCACGGCCACCCGGTCGCCGCCGGCTTTCAGCCGCCCGGTCCAGACCGGGTTGCCCTGGTAATAGAGTGTCTGTCCGGCGCTGCCGGCCGGCAG
>NZ_PTQZ01000037.1 GCF_002943415.1 Amnimonas aquatica
GTGCCGAGATTTCTTTCTATGTGATTGATAGATAAAAAATAAAATGCCATGGCACAGCGATTGCTTGGATGCCCTGCAAACGCAATATCGACCACGGGCCGACAGGCTTTAGGGCAGGAAGGGAAAAAAATGGCGATCAGCTTCGACAAGGCACTGGGGGTACATGAGCAAGCGCTCATGCTGCGTTCGCAGCGCAACGAAGTGCTGGCCACCAATATCGCCAACGCCGACACGCCGAACTTCAAGGCCCGTGACATCGACTTCCGCGCAGCCATGGCCGCGGTCTCTGCGCCGGGCACCGATGTGCAGCTGACGCGCACGCAGGGCGGCCACATGGATATCAATGGCAGCACCGCCATGTCGCCGCTGGAAGCCCAGCTCAAGTACCGCACGCCGTACCAGCCGACGCTGGACGGCAACACCGTCGAGACGCACGTGGAGCAGGCGGTCTATGCCCAGAACGCGGTCGACTACCAGGCATCGCTGCGCTTCCTCGGCGGCAAGTTCCTGTCGCTGAAAAGCGCCATCACCGGAGGTCGCTGACCATGGCCAGCATCTTTGACATCGCCGGCTCTGCCATGAACGCGCAGATGCTGCGGCTCAACACCACGGCCAGCAACATGGCCAACGTCGACACCGTCAGCGGCAGCGAGGCCACCGCCTACCGCGCCCGCCAGACCGTGTTCGAGACCGTCATGAGCCAGGCCGCCGGCGGGCCGGTGGCGGTGCCGCAGATCGTCGAGAGTCAGGCGCCGGTGATGAAGCGCTACGAACCCGGCCATCCCAGGGCCGATGGCGACGGCTACGTCTACGGCTCCAACGTCAGCGCCGTCGAGGAGATGGCCAACATGATCTCGGCCTCGCGCAACTACCAGAGCAATGCAGAAGTCTTCAACACCACCAAGAGCCTGATGCTGCGCACGCTGCAGCTCGGCCAGCAGTAACCCGGGAGAGGGGCATGGACATCGATTACGTGCAGAACCTGCTGAACCCCAAGACCACCACCGAGACCACGCGCAAGAAGGACATCTCGGGGCTGACTTCGGAAGACTTCATGACCCTGATGCTCAAGCAGCTGCAGAGCCAGGACCCGCTGAAGCCGACCGACAATACCCAGTTCATCGCGCAGATGGCCCAGCTCACCTCGGTCAGCGGCATCTCCGAAATGAACGAGAGCATGACCGACATGATCGACACCCTGCGCGGCTCGCAGATGCTGTCGGCGGCCAGCCTGGTTGGCCGCGAGGTTCTGGTCGAGTCGAACACCATCGCCATCGACGCCTCCAGTCCCGACCTGGTCGGCGAAATCGAGCTGAGCGCCAAGGCCACGTCGGTGGACATCGAGATCAAGAACGCCGCCGGCGTCACCGTGCGCCGCCTGCATGCCGCCGATCAGGCCGCCGGTCCGCTGGTGTTCGGCTGGGACGGCACCGACGAGAACGGCAGCAAGGTCGCCGACGGCCAGTACAGCATTTCCGCCACCGCCACCATCAGCGGCAAGACCGAGGCGCTGACCACGCTGGTGCGCGCGCCGGTGACCGGCGTGACCATGTCCGGCACCGGTGGTGCCGCCCAGCTGCAGCTGCAGGGCCTGGGCAGCAAGAGCCTTTCCGACATCAAGGAGGTGGGCTGAGGCCCGCCTGACCTGACCGAACCCACCCACGGAGACACACCATGACTTTCCGTACTGCGCTCAGCGGCCTCAATGCGGCATCCACCCACCTGGATGTCACCGCGCACAACATCGCCAACGTCAACACCGCCGGCTTCAAGTCGTCGCGCATCCTGTTCTCGGATGTCTACGCCACCGCCGCCAACGACCTGTCGTCGACCTCCACCGGCTCCGGCGTGCAGATCTCCTCGATCAGCCAGAAGTTCGGCCAGGGCAATATCGACTTCACCAACAACAACCTCGACATGGCCATCAGCGGCGAGGGTTTCTTCGTCATGAAGGGACGCGAAGGCATCGTCTACAGCCGCGCCGGCGCCTTCTCGGTCGATCGCGAAGGCTATGTGGTCAACGATGACAGCCAGCGCCTGCAGGTGTACCCGGTCTCCGAGACCGGCGACTTCGCCACCGGTGCGCTCAGCGACCTGCGCCTGCTGACCACGGAGAGCCCGCCGCAGGCCACCGGCAGCGTCGACATCGGCGTCAACCTGCCGGCCAATGCCAGTGTGCCGGGCACCACCGACAGCAACGGCTTCACCGCCTACGCCTTCGACGCCACCAACCCGGCGACCTACAACCACGCCACCTCGATGACGGTCTACGACTCGCTCGGCACGCCGCACACCGCCACGGTCTACTTCGTAAAGATGCAGGCCGATGCCGCGGCCACGCCGCCGGTGGCCGAGAACACCTGGACCCAGCGTCTGTTCATTGACGGCACCGAACGCGGCACACCGCAGGTCATGAGCTTCGACTCGGCCACCGGCAAGCTGCGCGTGGGCCAGGGCGGTGTCGACCTTTCCGGCTCGCTGCCGACGGTCACGGTGACCGGCGCCGAGCTCGGCACCGGCGCCTCCAATATGAGCCTGAGCTTCAATTACATCGAGTCCACCCAGTACGGGCAGCAGTTCGGCGTCAACAGCCTGTTCCAGGACGGCTACACCACCGGGCGCATGACCGGCATCGAGGTCGACAACTCCGGCGTGGTGTCGGCGCGCTTCACCAACGGCCAGCTCAAGCTGCTCGGACAGGTGGCCATTGCCATCTTCTCCAACCCGCACGGCCTGCAGCAGATGGGCGAGACACAGTGGGCCGAGACCTACACCTCGGGCGGTCCGCGCCTGGGCCAGGCCGGCACCTCGAACTTCGGCCTGGTGCAGGCCGGCGCGCTGGAGGCATCGAACGTGGACCTGACCGAGCAGCTGGTGGAAATGATCACCGCGCAGCGCAACTTCCAGGCCAACGCGCAGATGATCTCGACCGCCGACCAGCTCACCCAGACCATCATCAACCTGCGCTGATGACGCGCTGAGGCGGGGAGGTCGTCATGGATCACATGCTCTACATCGGCATGGCCGGCGCGCGTGCCAGCCAGCAGGCGCAGACCACGCTGATCAACAACCTGGCGAATGCCAGCACGGCGGGCTTCCGCGCCGACTTCCACGCCCTGCTCAGCAACGAGGTGGCGGGCCCGGGTCATGCCTCGCGCATCAACCCGGTGTCCGCCGAGCGCTACAGCCAGCTCACGCCCGGCAACGTGGCGCAGACCGGCCGCGACCTCGATGTCGCGATCAGCGGCAGCGGCTGGCTGGCGGTCGAGGATGCCACCGGCGCCGAGGCCTACAGCCGTCGCGGCGACCTGCAGCTCACCGCCGACGGGCGTCTGCTCAACGGTGCCGGCCAGCAGCTGCTGGGCGACAACGGCCCGGTGGTCATTCCGCCGCACGGCAGCATGACCATCGGCCAGGACGGCACCATCTCCATCGTGCCGCTGGGGCAGGGCCCGAACACGCTGGCGGTGGTCGACCGTCTGCGCCTGGTCACGCTCGACGAGCAGCAGGTGATCAAGGGCGATGACGGGCTGATGCGCCAGCGCGACGGCGAGCCCGGCCAGGCCTCGGCCTCGGTGCAGCTGGTGTCCGGTGCCCTGGAGGGCTCCAACGTCAACGCCGTCGCCGCCATGGTGGACATGATCAACCTGTCCAGAACCTACGAAATGCAGGTGAAGATGATGCAGACCGCCAAGGACATGGCGGACAGCGGAACCCGCCTGATGCGCCTGGAATAACCCCGGAGGAAACGCCATGAATCCCGCCCTGTGGGTCGCCAAGACCGGCCTCGATGCCCAGCAGACACGCATGCAGGTGGTCAGCAACAACCTGGCCAACGCCAACACCACCGGCTTCAAGAAAGACCGCGCGGTGTTCGAGGACCTGCTCTACCAGAACGTCCGCCAGGCTGGCGGCCAGTCCACGCAGCAGACGCGCCTGCCCACCGGCATGCACCTCGGCACCGGCGTGCGCGTGGCCGCCAGCGAAAAGATCCACCAGCAGGGCACGGTGTCGCAGACCGGCAACTCGCTGGATGTCGCCATCGACGGCCGCGGCTTCTTCCAGATCCGCCTGCCGGACGGCACCGCCGCCTACACCCGCGACGGCAATTTCGAGCTCGATGACCAGGGCCAGCTGGTGACCTCCAGCGGCTATGTTGTCGAGCCCGGCATCACCGTGCCGCAGGGTGCGCAGTCGGTGACCATCGGCAGCGACGGCACGGTGTCGGTGAAGATGAACGGCGAGGCCGCGGCGGCGCAGATCGGCAGCCTGCAGCTCACCGACTTCACCAATGCCGCCGGCCTCATGCCGCGCGGCGCCAACCTCTACGTCGAGACCGCCGCCAGCGGCGCGCCGCAGACCGGCACGCCGGGCCTGAACGGCATCGGCACCATCCAGCAGGGTGCGCTGGAGGCGTCGAACGTCAACGTGGTCGAGGAGCTGGTCAACATGATCGAGACCCAGCGCGCCTACGAGATGAACTCCAAGGCCATCTCCACCACCGACCAGATGCTGCAGTACCTGACCAACAACGTCTGACGCCGGCAGGGCCGGGTGCACGGGGCATCCCGGACGGCCCGGCGGGGTCGGGGCGGCCATGGGGAGAAACGCCATGAACAACATGCTGTCGCGCGTCATCGCCGCCGGAGCGCTGCTCCTGCTGGCCGGCTGCGCACACAACCACCAGGTGGTCGCCGGCGATCCGTCGTGGCGGCCGGCGGTGCCGCAGGCGGTGCCGCCGAGCGCGGCCACGCCGGGTGCCATCTTCCAGTCCGGGCGGGTACAGAACCTGTTCGTGGACCAGCGCGGCATGCAGGTCGGCGACATCGTCACCATCTACCTGGAAGAGCGCACCGACGCCAGCAAGCAGTCCTCCACCAGCACCGCCAAGGACAACAGCCTGACCATTCCGGGCACCGCCATCATCGCCGGCAAGGCGCTGCCGCGTCTGGAGACCGGCCTGAAGTCGGAGCAGGACTTCAGCGGCAAGGGCAGCAGCAGCCAGAGCAACCGCCTCAGCGGCAGCATCACGGTGACGGTGGCCGAGGTCATGGCCAACGGCAACCTGCGCGTGGTCGGCGAGAAGTGGGTCACGCTCAACCAGGGCGAGGAGTTCATCCGCCTCGCCGGTGTCATCCGGCCCATCGACATCGCGCCCGACAACAGCCTGCCGTCGTGGAAGGTGGCCGATGCCCGCATCACCTACAGCGGCAAGGGCGCGCTCAACGATGCCAACGCCATGGGCTGGCTCGGCCGCGCCTTCCAGTCACTGCTGTCACCGTTCTGACGGCCCGACGGAGATTTGACAGTCATGAACTCCCGTTTCCCGAGCAGTCTCAAGGCCCTGGCGCTGATCGCCGCCGTCGTCCTGCCCATGCTGCCCGCGCTGGCGCAGGCCGAGCGCGTCAAGGACCTGGTCAGCATCTCCGGCGTGCGCGGCAACCAGCTGGTCGGCTACGGCCTGGTGGTCGGCCTCGCCGGCACCGGCGACCAGACCAGCCAGGCCCAGTTCACCATCCAGAGCATCCGCAACATGCTGTCGCGCTTCGGCGTCAAGGTGCCGGACAACATCAACCCGCAGCTCAAGAACGTGGCCGCGGTCATGGTCCACGCCACGCTGCCGCCGTTCGCCAAGCCCGGCCAGAATATCGATGTCACCGTGTCCTCGATCGGCAACGCCGGCTCGCTGCGCGGCGGCAGCCTGCTGATGACGCCGCTGACCGGCGCCGACGGCCAGATCTACGCCATGGCCCAGGGCAGCCTGCTGGTCGGCGGCATGGGCGCCTCCGGCCAGGACGGCTCGCGCATCACCGTCAACGTGCCCAGCGCCGGCCGCATTCCCGGCGGCGCCAGCGTTGAGCGCCAGGCCCCGGGCCAGGTCGCGGTCAACGGCCAGATCCAGCTCAACCTCAACAGCCCGGATTTCACCACCGCCAACCGCCTGGTCGAGGAGATCAACCGCAACCTCGGCGAGGGCGTGGCGCGCGCCATGGACGCCACCACGGTGGCGGTGCAGGGGCCGGCCGACCCGGACCGCCAGATCAGCTTCATCTCCATTCTCGAGAACATGGAGATCAAGCCGGCCGAGGCGCCCGCGCGCGTGGTGGTGAACTCCCGCACCGGCACCATCGTCATCGGCGGCACCGTGCGCACGCTGCCGGCGGCGGTGACCCACGGCTCGCTCACCGTGACCATCAAGGAAAACCCGCGCGTCAGCCAGCCGGCGCCGTTCTCGCAGGGCCAGACCGCCATCGTGCCGGACTCCACCATCGCGGTGGAGCAGGCGACGCCGCGCATGTTCAAGCTCGACACCGGCAACACGCTGGATGACGTGGTGCGCGCCATCAACGCCGTCGGCGCCGCGCCGTCCGATCTGGTCGCCATCCTCGAAGCGCTGAGCCAGGCCGGCGCCTTGCGCGCCGAACTGATCGTGATCTGACCCGGAGGCCCGCCATGGACACCAGCAGCGGCATTCTCTTTCACGATCCCAACGGGCTGCGCGGCCTGAAGACGGAGGCCGTCAAGGATCCGTCGTCTGCGCTGCTGCCGGTGGCGCGCCAGTTCGAGTCGGTGTTCCTGCAGATGATGCTGAAGAGCATGCGTGACGCGGTGCCGGAAAGCGGCCTGTTCAGCAGTGACAGCGAGAAGGTCTACCGCGACATGTTCGACAATCAGATGGCCGTGAACCTGTCGGAAAAGGGTGGCATAGGCCTTGCAGAAACCATGGTCAGACAGCTGGCACCGTCAGCGGAAAGTCAGTCCCTGCAGGCCAGCCTGCGGCGGCCGGATTCAAGTTCGGATGGCACCGACCGATAGTGCCGGCATGACCGCGACGCGCGGGCCGGCCGACGAGAGAGCAGGATCATGAGCGGAGCAATGAGCACGGCGCTGTCGGCGCTGGTGTCGTACCAGAAGGCCCTGGCCACCACCAGCCACAACGTGGCCAACGTCAACACCGAGGGCTACAGCCGCCAGGTAACGAACTTCGGCACCCGCGTGGTCAGCGCCAACACGGCGGTCAGCATCGGCTCCGGCGTGCAGGTGTCATCGGTCAAGCGCGCCTACGACCAGTATGCGGTCGAGCAGGTGCGCACCTACACCTCGGGCTTCGCGCGCGCGCAGACCTACGCCACCATGTCGGCACAGGCCGAGACCGTCATTTCCGACAGCACCAGCGGCGTGGAAGCGGCCATGTCGCGCTTCTTCGATGCCATCCAGGATGTCGCCACCGATCCGTCCTCCACCTCCGCGCGCCGGGTGCTGATCAACGAGGGCGGGGCGCTGGTCAGCCGCCTGCAGGACATCGATGCCCAGCTCCAGCAGCTCAGCAGCGATGTCGACGCGCGCCTGCGCGCTTCGGTGGGCGAGATCAACGGCCTCGCCACGCGGATTGCCGACCTCAACAAGCAGATCGCCAGCAGCGGCAGTAATGCGGACTTCCCGGCCAACGACCTGCTGGATTCCCGCGACCAGGCCATCCTGGAGCTGAACAAGCTGGTCAAGGTCAGCACGGTGACCCAGGCCGACGGCGCCGTGAACATCTTCATCGGCAGCGGCCAGTCGCTGGTGCTGGGCGCCAATGCTCAGAGCCTGTCGGTGTCGGCCAGCCGCTACGACCCGACCCAGGCCGAGATCACGCTCCCGGACGGCGGCGTCATCACCAGTTTCATCGAGGGTGGCAGCCTCGGCGGCCTGCTCGATTTCCGCGACGAGATCCTGGCGCCGGCGCGCGGCCAGCTCGGTCTGCTGACCTATGCCCTCGGCAGCGAAATGAACCGTCTGCAGGCGCAGGGCCTGGACCTGTCCGGCAATCCCGGACAGGACTTCTTCACGCTGCCGGGCCCCACGGTGCAGACCAGCGCCGGCAACCAGGGCTCGGCCGCGCTCACGGCCGAGATCGGCGACATTGCCAAGCTCACCGGCGGCGACTATGTCGCGGTCGCCGATGGCGCGGGCGGCTACACGCTGATGACCCAGCCCGGCGGCAAGGCGGTGAATCCGGCCGATGTCGGCCTGACCCTGACGCTGTCCGGCAGCGCCGCCGCCGGCGACAGCTTCCTGATCCGCCCGACCGCCGATGTCACCGCCGGCTGGTCGATGAACCTGACCCAGGCCAGCGAGATCGCCGCCGCCGCCAACGATGGCAGCTTCGGTGTCGGCGACAACCGCAACGCCCTCGCCATGGTGGCGCTGGAAGACAAGGCGCTGCTGTTCGGCGGTCGCACCAGCCTGGCCAGCCAGATCAAGGGCATGGTCAGCGACATCGCGACCTCGGTGCGTTCGGCCGAGACCGCCGGGACCGCACAGGCCACCCTGCTGGCGCAGGCCGAGGCCCGCCAGCAGTCGGTGTCCGGCGTCAATCTCGATGAAGAGGCCGCCAACCTGATGAAGTATCAGCAGGCGTATTCGGCCGCCGCCCAGGTGGCGGCCACGGCCAACGCGCTGTTCCAGACCATGCTCGACGCCTTCCGGCGCTGAGCGGGGAGACTGACCATGAGAATCTCCACATCGCAGTGGTACGCCCAGAGCCTGGGCAGCATGCTGAGCCAGCAGAAGTCGCTGACCGAGACCCAGCTCCAGCTGGCCTCCGGCAAGCGCATCCTGCGGCCTTCCGACGATCCGGTGGCGGCGACCCGCGCGCTGGACGTGTCGCGCACCCTCGGCAAGCTCGAGCAGTACGGCCGCAACGCCAGCCAGGTGCAGGGTCGTCTGATGCAGGAGGAGACCGCGCTGACCAGCAGTCTCACGCAGCTGCAGCGCGCCCGCGAGCTGACCATCCAGGCCAACACCGACAGCCTCAGCGACAGCGACCGCGAAGCCATCGCCAAGGAGCTGCACCAGCTGCACGACGCCGTGCTGCAGCTGGCCAACAGCCGCGATGGCTCGGGCAGGTACCTGTTCGGCGGCTACGCCGAGGACCAGGCGCCCTACGATGCCAGCGGCAATCCGGTGCTGGACGCCAATGGCGATCCGGTGGCCAGCGGCCAGCGCCGCATCGACACCGGGGTGTCCAGCAATATCGCCGATGCCGACCCGGCCTCCAGCGTGTTCGCCTATGACGGCCGCGACATCCTCGCCGACCTGAAGGCGCTGGCGACGGCGGTGGAAACCTCCGACCGCGCCGCCATGGCCAGCGGCATCACCAGCATGGATGGCGCCATCGCGCAGCTGTCCGACGTGCGCACCGACATCGGCGCGCGCCTGCAGCAGCTCGCGCTGCAGGAAGACATCCGCGCCGAATCCTCGCTGCAGCTGTCCGGCACCCTGTCCGACCTGCAGGACCTGGACTATGCCGAGGCCATCTCGCGCTTCAACCAGCAGCTGACCGGGCTGCAGGCGGCCCAGCAGGTGTTCGGCAAGGTGCAGGGGCTGTCGCTGTTCAATTACCTGTGATGGCGCGCCGCCCTCCGCGGGCACCGCGTCATGACATGACCACCATACCGGCAGGGGCGGGGCCCGTGCCGGACGCGCGACAAGGAGAACGCTCATGCTGATCAGGGAGACGGACAGGCAGCGCCTGCTGCTGATCGACCGGCTTTTGCGGCAACAGAACCATCAGCAGCTGGAGCAGGTCATCGTGGCCGAGGCCGCGCGCGGGCTGTTCACCATCGAGGTGCTGGGCGCGGCGCGTGCGCTCAGGCTGGCACCGGTGGTCATCTACCTGGCCACGCTGGGGGTCGAGAACCTGCCCGATGCCGGTGGCCATGCCTTGTGGCTGGCCGTGTACCAGTCCATCGCCAAGGGTGCGGAGACGGAGGCTTTCCGCCGCCTGCAGGACCGCCTGCCGGTCAAGTGGGTGACGCGCATGGTGATGGCCGGCGACACCATCGATATGGCGGCGCTGGCGCGCTGCAAGGGCAAGCCGGACGACTGGCTGACCGCCTTCGAGCTGGCCGTCGACCAGCACCGCTTCGACCTCTTCGAGCGTCTGGTCGAGCAGGGCGTGCGCCGCAAGGCCACGATCGAGGACTGGCTGAATCTCGCCAAGATGATGATGCCGCGCCAGCCGCTGCTGGCGCGCCTGCGCGACCTCGAACCGCTGGGGCGCAGCTATGCGCGCATGCGCGGGCAGTTGCCGGCCATTGCCGAGCTTGCCAACAGCCGCAGCCTGCTGGCGCTGCAGGCGGCGCGCTGCCTGGCGCAATCGGGCGACCAC
>NZ_PTQZ01000370.1 GCF_002943415.1 Amnimonas aquatica
ACTTGGGCCCGCCGGCCGGCGCGCCGAAGGCCGCGAGCGTATCCGGCGTGAAGCCGTGCTGCTCGATGTGGCGGCGCGCCAGCGGACCGGCACGCAGTATGAAGGCTGCGGTCATGCGCTCGTGGCGTCTGGCTCAGGTGGGGGTTCTGGGCTGACTTGTAGCGCAGCGTTTGTCAGCCCAGAACCCCCACCTGCACCAGACAGGCCCGGCTCAGGCCAGCGCAGCCAGCGCGGCGGCGTAGTCCGGCTCGTCGCCGACTTCGGCCACCAGTTCGCTGTGCAGCACCTTGTTGTCGGCGTCCAGCACCACCACGGCGCGGGCGGCGAGGCCGACCAGCGGACCCTCGGCGATGGCGACACCGTAGTCCTGCAGGAACTCGCGGCCGCGCAGGGTCGACAGGTTGATCACCTTGTCCAGGCCTTCGGCGCCGCAGAAACGCGCCTGGGCGAAGGGCAGGTCGGCGGAGATGCAGAGCACCACGGCATTGTCGAGGCCGGAGGCCTGGGCGTTGAACTTGCGCACCGAGGTGGCGCAGGTCGGGGTGTCGACGCTGGGGAAGATGTTGAGGATCTTGCGCTGGCCGCCGAAGCCGGCGAGGGTGGCATCGGACAGGTCGCCTTTCACCAGCGAGAAGGCCGGGGCGGTCTGGCCGGCGGCGGGGAACTGGCCGTCGACACGGATCGGGTTGCCGCGCAGGGTGACTGTTGCCATGACGTGTTGCTCCAGGAAGTTGGGCGGGCGGAATGCCGGGATGCCGAGTAAAGCAGAACTCGGGCTCGCAGGGGAGGGGCCGATGTCGCCGCGGGCAGCCGGGAGCCGCCGGCGCGTGCGTCAGCCGCGAGGAATCAGCCGGGGCTGGCGCGGCTGGCCGTGCGGCGAGTCCGGCGGCGCGTCCACGGTCACCACGTAGACGCGGCGGTCATCGCCATGGTGGGCGATCAGGCCCTGCAGGCACTGGTCCGGTGCCACCGCGACCCAGCACGGCCGGTTGCGCTGGTCGCGCTCCATGAAGCGGGTCAGCGGAATCTTCACCGGACGCGGCGCATAGCGGTTCCAGCGGCCTTCGCGGACCGACTCCAGGCGCGCGCAGGGGCCCTGCACGAAGTCGCCGGGCACGCC
>NZ_PTQZ01000371.1 GCF_002943415.1 Amnimonas aquatica
AGACGTCTCTACTGTGAATGCCTGCTGGAGCATGGATTTCGTGGCCGATCAGCTGTTCAACGGGCAGAAAATCCGGGCCTTAACTGTGGTCGATAATTTTAGCCGGGAAAGTCTGGCCATCACGGTCGACTACGCCTTGAAGGCGGCGGATGTGGTGGCTACGATGGATCATCTGAAAGCGCTTCGTGGCACGCCGAAACGGATACAGGTCGACAACGGCAGTGAGTTCATCTCGTATGCCTTGGATCATTGGGCGTATGAGCATGGCGTGACGCTGGATTTCTCCCGCCCAGGCAAACCCACGGACAACCCGTTCATCGAGTCGTTTAATGGCAGCTTCCGGGATGAATGCCTGAACGTGCACTGGTTCCTGTCGCTGGATGATGCCCGTGAAAAGATCGAGCACTGGCGCCAGGATTACAACGATTTCAGACCGCATAGCTCGCTAGGCGATCTGACCCCGTGCGAGTTCCGCCTCGCACACCTTGAAGCTGGANGAAACCTCTAGTTCAAGGCGCTCGGTTAGTCGGGGGGAGGTCAGGGTGGGATTGGACTCCAAAGCTTCGTGCTACTCAAATACGGGGAAACGTCGGGCCGGTGGATCGACTGGTACAACCATCAGCGCCCGCATCAGGCGCTGGGGATGAAGACACCGGCAGAGATGTATAGATTAGCGGCCTAACTGTGCAGGTTTCGCTGGGTCATTACAAGACTGCTGTGACAATAGGTATATGCCCGCAGTAGATGCACGGCGTACGATCGAGGCATTGACTCGCGCGCTCATGGCTGCAAGGTTGACCACACTGTGAGCACGATATGCTCGAACTCAAAGCAAGGCCTTAGTAGTTTTCATGATCTGCTAGTTTCCTTTGAATGTAAGAGAGGGGTCCGAAGACCCCTCGCTTTGTTACTCAACTAGTGTGGCAGAGCCGTGCGCAATACATGCATCCGTTGGCTCTTGGGTAGATTCTCTTTGCGGCTGTGACAGGCTCACGACAGCTTGAGAATGTTCCAAGGTAGGTGAGATTCATATGGTTTGGCATCCAGAAACAGCCTTCCTTATGAACTTCATGGTCGCCATTGGGTTGAGCGTTCTTGTTCACATAGTACCGGTCA
>NZ_PTQZ01000372.1 GCF_002943415.1 Amnimonas aquatica
TTTGATGGCAGGCGCCAGGTTCTTGAACTCGCCCACCTGTTTGACCAGGTTGCCCTTGCCGCTGACCAGCTGGCCTTCGGCCTTGACGTAGGCTTCGGTGGCGGTTTCCAGGCCTTTTTTGATTTTCTCGAAGCTGGCCAGGAAGGTATTGAGCTTTTTGAACACGCCCTCTGCGCGGCTGGCCAGCGCGGCGGTGTGCTTGTTCTGATCCTCATAGCGCCAGAGCTGGCGAACGATGTTGAGGCTGGTGAGCAGCGTGGTCGGTGTGGCCACCAACACGTTGTTCTCGATGGCCTGCTGGAACAGGGTTTCGTCCGCCTTGAGCGCCTCGACGAAGGCCGACTCGATGGGAATGAACATGAACACCATGTCCGGCGAGTTCAGCCCCGGCAGCTTGTAGTAGTCGCGGTCGGCCAGCTCCTTGATGCGGCTGGCGACGGCCTGCACGTGCTCTTTCAGGGCCTGCTTACGCTCCAAATCATCTTCTGCGTTCACGTAGCGGGTATAGGCGTTGAGCGAGACCTTGGCGTCGACGATCAGGTGCTTGCCCTGGGGCAGGTACACCACGGCATCAGGGCGCTGGCGGCCCTCCTCGGTAGTGATACTGACTTCGCGCTGGTAGTCCTTGCCCAGCTGCAGGCCAGAACGGTCGAGTACGTTTTCCAGCACCAGCTCGCCCCAGTTGCCTTGCAGCTTCTTCTGGCCACGCAGCGCGGTGGACAGCTCATGGGCCTCGGTGGTGATCTGCTGGTTCAGCGTTTTAAGCTGCTCCAGTTCTTTGCGCAGCTCACCCTGCTGGGTGGTCTCGCGGTGATGGATCTCCTGCACTTCACGCTTGAAGGTGTCGATGGACTGCTGGAAAGGCGTCATCACCGCGCTCAGGCTGAGCTTGCTGCTTTCCTGCAGGGCCTGGGTTTTCGCTTCGAGAATTTCGTTGGAGAGCAGCTTGAACTGCTCACTCAGGCCGGCTTTCTGCTGTTCGAAGTTGGCCAGTTCTCGGGCATGGCTGGCCTGGCGCTCGTCCAGCTCAGCCTTGAGCTTAGTTTCCTGGCGCTTGATCTCTGCCAGTTCGCCCTGCAGCGTTTCGAGCTTTTCGCCTGCGGCCTTCA
>NZ_PTQZ01000373.1 GCF_002943415.1 Amnimonas aquatica
TTCGGCCTGGCGTTTCCACACATCCGAGGAGAACGCACCGCCGCTGCGCCAGCGCGTCGAGGTCAATCAGGTGGGGGCCTTGCTGCAGATGGTGCGGCGACATGCCGGCATCGCGCTGCTGCCGCTGTACGCGGTCAGCGACGACCTCGCCGACGGCACTCTGGTCGAGGTCCTGCCCGGCACGCTGCGGATGGACGAGCACGGGCTCTATGCCATTTATCTGCCCAATCGCTACGGATCGCCCAAGCTGCGCGCCTTCGTGGACTTCCTGGAGGCGCACATGCGCGAGCATGCCGCGGCCTGGGAGCAGGCCGCGGAGGAGACGTGATCAGGCCTTCTTCAGGATATTGACCACGAACAGCAGCACGATGGCGCCGATGGTCGCCGTCACCAGGCCGCCGGCGGAGACGCCGACCGACTGGAACAGGAAGCCGCCGACCACGGAGCCGAGGATGCCGACGACGATATTGCCGATCAGCCCGAAGCCGCCGCCTTTCATGATCAGGCCGGCCAGCCAGCCGGCGATGGCGCCTATCAGCAGAAACCAGATCACACTCATGGATGTCGCTCCTTGTGGTTGTCCACGCCGAAGGTAGCATTCCCGGCCCCGGCAGGGCCAACCCCCTGCGTCCGCCGCCGCCCCGTGGCAGCTGACCTGATGCTACAGTCCCGTCCATGCCATGTCCGCCGAGATCGACCATGCCCGCCGAGCTGTTCTCCCTGCCGTCCGCGCCCGGCTACAGCGTGCCGGTACGCTGGTTTCCCGCCGATGGCGATGCCGCCGTGCTGCTCATGCCCGCCCTCGGCGTGGCCGCGCGCTTCTACGACACGCTGGCGGAATCGCTGCGGCAGCAGGGGCTGGCAGTGCTGGTGATGGAGCAGCGCGGCCATGGCGACAGCGCCGTGCGTGCCTCTCGGCGCCAGGACCACGGCTTCCGCGAGGCCCTGGCGGAGGACATTCCCGCCCTGCTCGACTGGCTGCACACCCGGGCACCGGGCTGCCGTACCCTGCTCATGGGCCACAGCCTCGGCGGCCACTACGCGGCCATCACCGCCGGGCGCCTGCCGGCGCGGGTCGACGGCGTGATCCTGGCAGCCTGCGGCA
>NZ_PTQZ01000374.1 GCF_002943415.1 Amnimonas aquatica
CCCTGTCCGCCACCGCGACCCACACCCGCGCACTGACCCGGCTGCTGACCGGCACCCGCGCACGCCTGCTGGATACGCGCAAGACCCTGCCCGGCCTGCGCGTGGCGCAGAAGTACGCGGTGCTGGTCGGCGGCGGCGAGAATCACCGCATGGGCCTGTTCGACGCCTTCCTGATCAAGGAGAACCACATCATGGCGGCCGGCTCCATCGCCGCCGCCGTCACCACCGCGCGCGCACAGGCGCCGGGCCGCATGGTCGAGGTGGAAGTGGAAAGCCACGACGAACTGGAGCAAGCCATCGCCGCCGGGGCCGACCGCATCATGCTCGACAACTTCGATCTGGAGCAGATGCGCGCCGCCGTGGCATTCACTGCCGGGCGCGCCGAGCTGGAGGCATCAGGCAACGTCAATCGCGACACGCTGCGCGGCATCGCCGAAACCGGCGTGGACTACATCTCGCTGGGCACCATCACCAAGGACATCAAGGCCATCGACCTGTCGATGCGCCTGATCGAGGGCTGAGCCCGACGTTCTGCCTGGCTGGCGCCCGGAGCCGGGCGCTCGGCCAGCGCTGCGCCAGCGTCATTTCGCGAGCGCGCGCGCATCCTCGACCATGTCCAGCCCTGCGGGCGGCTGCTCGCCCACCCAGGCAAAGCGCGGGCATACACTGCCATCCGGCAGGCTGACCGTTTCAGTGAACATGCCCAGCGGCCTGACCCAGCGCCCCCAGTCGCCGTAGCAGGTGCGGTAGAGTACCAGCCATTCCTCGCTCTCCGAATGCCTGACCAGATCCATGACCTGGTAATACGGCCCCTTGTAATGACGATAGAAGCCCGGTATCGGGCCGGCCGGCTGCACCTCAGTTCGTGCCATGTCTTTGGATCCTGTTCGATACGCGGTCAAATAAAGCGAGGATTGCATGCGGAATCGCGCCAGCTCCATGCCTGCGCGCGGCTTGCGCTGCTGCGCCCAAGAAATCTGGTGTATACATCCCGGAAAGCAAAAACCCTCAACCGGGATACGGTTGAGGGTTCGTGCATTAGGTGCCTGGCGATGACCTACTTTCACATGGCGAATGCCACACTATCATCGGCGCGGAGTG
>NZ_PTQZ01000375.1 GCF_002943415.1 Amnimonas aquatica
AGCCAGGTCACGGTGCCCAAGGGCAATCGCCTGCCGGGCATGCCGTCGACCCAGTTCTACGGCGAGCTGGCGTGGAAGCCGGTGGCCGGGCTCAACACCGCGCTGGAGGTGATCCGCAGCGGCAAGGTCCATGTCAACGACAGCAACCAGGGCGCGGCGCCGGGCTACACCCTGGTCAACCTCCGTGCCCGCGCGGAGCAGAAGCACGGCGCCTGGACGCTGGCGCAGAGTGTGCAGCTCAACAACCTGCAGGACCGCCGCTATGTCGGATCGGTCATCGTCGGCGACGGCAACGGCCGCTACTACGAGCCGGGCGCGGACCGTCACTGGTATGCCGGCATGGACGTGAAATACGCTTTCTGAGGCATGTCGCGGGATGTGGTGACAAATACTGTCTTTAGTGACAGTATTTGCCTGTCGCCGGGCGTGATGCCGGCCATCCCGGCATTACCCCATGACAGCTCGCACCCGGCGCGTCGCCCACCTCGACATGGATGCCTTCTACGCTTCCGTGGAGCTGCTGCGCTATCCGCAGCTGCGCGGGCTGCCGGTGGTCATCGGCGGCGGTCGCCGGCCCGCCGACGAGGTCCTGCTGCGGCGTTTCGGCGCGGCCCGCCTGGCCGAGATCCCGCCATCGGCTTTCCCTCGCCTCGGCGACTACGTCGGGCGCGGAGTCATCACCACCGCCACCTACGAGGCGCGCGCTTTCGGCGCCGGCTCCGCCATGGGGCTCATGAAGGCCGCGCGGCTGTGCCCGCAGGCCATCCTGCTGCCGGTCGACTTCGAGGCCTATCGCCATTATTCGCGGCTGTTCAAGGCCGAGATCGTGAAGATCGGTCCGGTCATGGAAGATCGCGGCGTGGACGAGGTCTACATCGAGCTGACCGATGTGCCGGGCGGGCAGGAGGACGGTGGCCGGCGGGTGGCGGCGCGCATCCAGGCGGCCATCGCGGCGGCGACCGGGCTGACCTGCTCCATCGGCGTGGCGCCGAACAAGCTGCTGGCGAAAATGGCCAGCGAGCTGGACAAGCCCAACGGCATCTCGGTGCTGCACGAGGCCGACCTGGTGGCGACGATCTGGCCCTTGCCCTGCCGGCGCA
>NZ_PTQZ01000376.1 GCF_002943415.1 Amnimonas aquatica
CAGCACGGCATAGTTCATGACAGATTCAACCAGGTGATGGCCGGGCAGGGCGTTGATGTCGAGAAGGCTACGGCCAATTTGCGAAGTTTTATTCGTACCACACAGAAATACCTTCCGAAAAAATATCAGCTGGCGATGACGGCCGCCTTTGAGCACTTCACCGCGACCTTGGGCGAGGCCATGCTCAAGGAAGATTCCGATATGATTCGGGAGGCAGATCCGGTAATGCGCGCCTTGTTTCTGTGGCATGGAGTGGAAGAGGTGGAGCATAAAGCGGTGGCTTACGATCTTTATCAGACGGTGGCGGGCGGTGGGTATGTGACGCGCGTATCGGCTCTGGTAGTCGGCACCCTGATGATTCATTTGGTGGTAGCGCCAGTGTTCTGGAATATGCTGAAGCTGGATGGCGTGACCCGCCAACCCGGAGTGATACTGCGCGGCTTGAATCGCCTTTATGGTCGCCGAGGTATTCTTATCCGCATGATGCCGGAGTTTCTTGACTGGTTCCGCCCCGGCTTTCATCCGTGGGAAACCGGGATGCCTGAGAAAGTGGCTGCTTGGCTTGACGAGTATGGTCGTCACGGGGATCCGATGCGAGCTTCTGCTGCTGTTTACGACGGCGAGCATCTGGAGGCGGCGGCTTGATGAAGGTGACCGACACAGAGATGGAGTCTGACGTCAGCAGTGCTGCGCCGGTCAGGCAGTACTGCCACAGGACTGGTGTCCATTGCGGCAGCTCGGCGATACGCGATCTGCTGGAGTATCATGGACTTGAGATGACCGAGGCGTTTTGCTTCGGGCTGGGTGCCGGGCTGGGTATCACCTACGTGGAGATTCCTGATTCCGCCACTCCATTCATTGTTCACGTGCGTTCAATGGGCTTTGAGGAAAAAGTCTTTCACACACTGGGTGTGCCGTTTGCATGGTCAAGCTATCCGGATAAGGGCGCGGCAACAAATGACTTGCATCAGGCGTTGCGTGATGGCGTGCCTGCATTGCTGCTCACCGACATTTACCACTTGCCCTATTTCGGAAGTAAAACCCATTTTCCGGGTCATGCCATTGTCGCATGGCAGCTG
>NZ_PTQZ01000377.1 GCF_002943415.1 Amnimonas aquatica
CAGCGCGTGGATGAAAAGGTGGTCATGCCGGTGATCCGCGGCTACCGCTTCGTCACCCCGCGCGTGGTGCGCCAGGGCGTGAACAACTTCTGGGACAACTTCACCGACGTCGGCAACCTCGCCAACAGCCTGCTGCAGCTCAAGCCCAAGCGCTCGCTGCAGACCACGGGCCGCCTGCTGGTCAACACCACCGTCGGCGTGCTCGGTCTCTGGGACCCGGCCACGCGCATCGGCCTGCAGCGCCAGGACGAGGACTTCGGCCAGACCCTGGGCCACTACGGCGTGCCTGCCGGCCCCTACGTCATGCTGCCCGGCCTAGGCCCCTCCAGCGCGCGCGATGCCGGCGGCCGCCTGGTCGACTGGGTGGGCATGGACCAGATCAACTACATCAATATTTCGCGCAACAGCAGCGAATACCCGGCGCTGCTGGCCCTGCGCCTGATCAACGCGCGTGATGCCACGCCGTTCAGCTTCGGCCAGCTCAACTCGCCGTTCGAGTATGAAAAGCTGCGCTACATCTTCACCCAGGCGCGGGTGCTGCAGGTCCGGGACTGAGCTGTCTGGCCTCCGCGTCGGGCCGCTGGCCGGCTATGACGCGGTGGCTGCTTTCGGGTGATTGATACAGCCTGCCGGGTGTGGCAGGCTCGAAGGCAATGGATTTGCGGTGATGTTGACGTGAGGCCGCATAAAGCTAATGCACTCAAATATCAGGTAACGCTTACTACAAGGAAGTCGAATGCGTGTCTCACTGCTTATTGCTGCATCTCTGGTAATAACGGCATCTGGCTGTTCCAAGAATAATGCCGCCGGTCCGGCTTCATCTGAAATAGATCAGGCTAACCTCTGCGAGGTTAGGGTATGGCAGCATGCCGACGTTGCAAGTATGTGCAAGCCCGGACAGAAGGTTGTTTACTTGCCGCGCAGCTTTGGCAATGAGCAGCTTCCGATCATTTTTGCTGCGGTTAACTGTGACCTGCGTTACAGCGTTGCACTGACAACTGGCGCTGTGACATGCATTTATGGCCCAATTACGCCAGCGCCGACTGAGCCCTGAAAAATGTTTTC
>NZ_PTQZ01000378.1 GCF_002943415.1 Amnimonas aquatica
CGACTCAACAGCAGGGCCGGGCTCAAGGCCGGGAGCGCACATCTATGGAATCACGCCTGACCGATCTCGAGATCAAGGTGGCCTTTCAGGATGACCTGCTTGAAGCGCTGAACCAGGTCGTCGCGGCGCAGCAGCGCCAGATCGACCTGCTGCAGGGCGAGCTTCGCATCCTCTACGATCAGGTCAAATCGCTGCAGCCATCGATGCTGGCTGAGGTTGCCGAAGAGGCGCCGCCGCCGCATTACTGACGCGGCCCCACGCGCAGGCCCGACGCGTTCGCGTCGTGCGGCCGGCGCGGTACCGCGTGGCGCTTACTTCTTCTTGCTGGTCCAGGCCCAGATCATCTGGCACTGGACCGGTTCCTGGCCGGTGGCGTCGGTCAGTGTCACCGGCACCAGCACCTCGCCCTTGGGCTCGCTGCGGATGCGCGCGATATCGGCATCGGTCAGCGTGGCCACGGCGCGCAGGTCGCCGCTGGAGCGGCGCGTGTAGTCCACGTGCAGGGTCTTGATCAGCGGAATGCGGTCATCGGGCAGGTTCATGCCGACCACGAAGCCCGAGGCAGTCTCGGCCAGCAGCGCTATGGCGGCGGCATGCACGCTCTTGATGTGGTTCTGCACCTTGCGGCGGTTGCGCACGCTCACCACCACGCGGTTGTGGGTGAGTTCCTCGTAGCGCAGGCCGGAGGTGCCGACGAATGGCACCACATTGCCGAAGATCAGCGAAACGGCGCGGATGCGCAGGCTGTCGGGCAGCTTCTCGAAGGGCTTGATGGCGCGGCTGATGTTGTTGCTGAAGCTCATGGGAATCTCCTCCGCTGCGGGCATGGACGACAGGTTCGTGGCGGCGAGCATGCCGCAGGGAGGGACCAAGGTGTTAGGCCGAAATGACCATGAGGTCGGGTACTGCAGTCAAGCGGACGAATTCTGTATGCTGTAGCAGCGCTGTCGGGCGTTTCCCGATCACCGTTTTTCCTCATGCAGGCCTGCCCATGCTGCCCATGTCTACCCAGAGCCGTCTGGTGACCATCGCGGTCTATCCGCACAAGCTGATTCAGCTTTTC
>NZ_PTQZ01000379.1 GCF_002943415.1 Amnimonas aquatica
AAATGTGAAGTCTTCGCTCATTTTGGGCCGGCTCCTGATTGCTGAGGCGGGCCATGAATAAATCGGTTTTATTCCTGGCCTTCATGTTGGGCGGGTTTCGGCTTTTTGCCTGTCATTCAGGCGCAAGTCCTCATGGCGCGAATCTTATGTCCGATGAGCCATGAGAAAAAATGAAATAATCTCACCAACCCATGATCTGTGTTCATGGGTTTGGCCGTCTGGCGCCGTGCCCTGGGGGCGATGAAGCGGCCAGGCGATTGCGATGGGGGGCAGGGATTACCGGGCGGTCAGGTCGCGCGCGAATGCCGCAGGTCTTGCGGTCGTGGAGGGCAGGTTCCGGTTGCGGGGAGCCGGCAAGTCGGGAGGGCGAAGGTTGCTGCGGCAATGGCGCGGTTGGGGAAAGAACGTTGCACCGGTCCCAGAAACGACAAAGCCGGTCAGGCTGACTGCCTGACCGGCTTCATCTTCGAATTGGCTCCCCGAGCTGGACTCGAACCAGCGACCCAATATTAACAGCTCTTTTCCTACGTCTGCGGATGAGGCCAATAGCGTGAGTTTGTTGGCATTTGGAGGCATCTGGTAGTCATTCGGGTACCCGTTGATTGGTCGATTTTGTCCCAGTCGATGGGCAGAATTTCCATGGGTCTGACCAGATGATGCAGCCCTCGCCGCCGTCAGGCGTTTGGAGCGGACGGGTCGTACCGCTTGCGTTTCAGCGGTTTGATCGTATGCCGCTGTGCGTGGTCGGGGCTGTGGCTGTCCTGTCGGGAGCCTGTACTTTCTCTATGTCGCTCCGCCAAACCTTGGGCAGTTGAAGTCTTCGGCAGCCTTGAGCATGCACAGGCTTGGCTGCAGGCCCCTCTGCCGGTACTTGGCAACAGGTGCCCGCTGGATGTTGTGGCTGAGCCTGGTGGATCAGCTGAACTTCTGGCGACTCTGGGGCGGATTGAGCACGGCGTTTTCTCATGAGTGTTGAGTGTGTGACTCATGAAGCAGGGCTGGGCCGAAGTCGTCTCTTGTCAGTAGCCTCCTGGCGTTAACCACGAGAGGCGGCT